>JAFZFY010000402.1 GCA_017555665.1 Pseudomonadota bacterium
CTGTCGTGTCGAGCGGTATCGGGCGTTTGCGCAGGCCGTGATGGAGGCGTGTTGTGCGCCGTGATGGGTGCGAGTCATAGAGGGAAAAGCGCGTGCTGGCGGGGATGCGCGGTGGATTTGCGCGGCCGTATGCAATAGGCCGCGCCGCGCGCGTATCGTGCCGGAGGCCGATAGCGCGCGATATAAAATAATGAAAAAATACTTGCCTGATATGGCGTAAAGCCCTACACTTTTTGGGATTATAAACAGGCGAAAGCCTTTCGATAGGAGACGTGATATGAGCGATCTTGTGAAAGAAAAAGACGATGCGCTGACTGAGAAACTTGAGGATCAGAAACAGAATGCTGAACTGGCACAGAAAATCGCGCTTCAGGAACGCGATGTAACGGTTCGCGTGACAATCACACGTGAAACAAAGATTGTGAAGACGCCTGGCAAGGCGAAACCCGGCAGCAACATGGCGAATGCGATGGCGGCGCTGGGGTCTGAAAAGAAGGAAGATGAGAAAGCAGTCGCTGAAAACGATAAAGCGACGGAGCAGGATGCGGCGGCGAAGGCTGACAAATCGGAAGCCGAGAAAGCGCTTCTCGCGCAGAATCAGAAGAAAGCGCCGCAGCCTATCGGCAAAGCGAAAGTCACGGCGGCGATGCTCCGCATCAACCGCTCGCCGAAAGATGATCCCGTGTATCTCGGCACGCTCCGCGATACGGATGTTGTCAACTATTACGGCGAAAAGGACGGCTATCTGGAGGTGCATGTCGGCAACCAGGTCGGCTATATTGCTGCCAAATACACCGACAAGGGAGACAGGAAGGTTGCCGAATCGAAGACGGATGCGAAAGCGGTCGATCAGGCACCGGAAGAGCTTCAGAAGCTTTTGGCGCACGATGTCCTGACGGCCGAGCAGGTCGCCGATGCGCGGAAGATGATCGAGCAGTGCCCGGAGAATATTCGCGGCGATCTGTACGAGGCGCTTCAGCTCAAGGCCGGCAAAGCCGTTGCCGAGAACGAGCTTCCTGCGGATGCGGCGGAATACACGAATCTCGCTTCCTGCATGACGATGCTCGGCGTGAGCAACCCGACGCCAGAACAGAGCATGACCAGCTACCTGATGCAGCTCAAACGCGAACAGAAACTCCCCGATGGCGCAGGCATGCAGAACTGGGGATCGCTCGCCAATGCGATGGGCGTGAGCTATCAGTCGCTCTGCGCGGCAGGCGATCAGAAGTCGGCCGAAAAGACGTTCTGGATGAAGAATGTCCGCGAGCAGCTCCGTTCGGGGCAGGCGGTCATGGCTTCCGTCAATAATCAGGCAGTCCGCATCGAGGCAGTCGAGGAGGACGGGCTTGTGATGACGCTGCCGGAGAATGGCACGCAGGTCGCTTCTGTGAGCGGCTTCGAGACTTATAACGGCAAAGCGGAACAGAAGAGCTCCGGACAGCGCGGCATGATGAAGTTTGATGCGCTCAAGGATAACATGGACTGGGTCATTTCGCTTGGCTGATCCGCCGGATGGGGGAATCCCCCTGCCGATTGTTTATCGCAAATCAGATCGAGGGCGCACTTGGGTGCGCCCTCGATTGGTTTTTGGGGCTGTTCTGTCAAGGCTGCCATGCTTCAGAAGCGTCTATGGGCTGAATGGGGCCGCAAATTCAGATAAATCATATCGAAAACACTCGCAGGGGCAGGGGAGTTATGATAAGCTATTGCGCCTTTTGGACGTGTGTGCCGAGAATCGGGGCGCGTCCGTGTGTTTTTATGCAGGAACTTTAGGCTTGGGAAGGAATTTTACAATGCCAACCATGTATGATGAGAAGAAATTTGACAAACGTCTGATCGAGCGCCACCTGGCTGGCGGTGCGATTGAGATGGCACGCATTACGAAAGAAGAGCTTCAGGCGCATCTGGACGCGCTTCCTGATCTTGCGGATAAATGTGAACCCGTGACCGTTGTTCAGCCGCTCTTTGACAAGCACGAAGACGCGGAAGCCGAAAGCGGAGAATAAAGATTATCGGGAGGACTGTCATGGCTGAAAATGCACGCGAAGAAGGCATGCCCTTTTCCGCATTTGTGCTGTCCCTTTCGACAATGGCGCTTGCGTCCCTTGGACAGTGCGACGATCCCGCCTTTATGGATGTACCCAAAGACCCGGTTATTGCGCGCAACAATATCGACATTCTTCTGATGCTGCGTGACAAGACAAAGGGCAATCTCACGTCGGATGAGGAGAAGCTTATCTCTTCCGTCATTTATGACCTTCAGATGCGTTACATTCGCGAAACGCAGCATTAAACAGGAACAGCATGTCTCAGTTTTATTGCGGATGCTCGGATTTTCCGCACAATCGAAAAGATTTTTTCAGGTCAGCGACGGCGATCGAGCACCGTGTAGGCCTGTTTTCGCCGCCCAAAGCCCGCGTATTGAAAGACTGGGCAGAGGAGACGCGTTCGGGACATGCGGGCATGCGCACGATCTGGGTCGCGTGGCAGGCGTTCACGCATCGTCCGGGTGATATCCGCAAGGGGTTCGGTCTCAAGCTTCAGCCTGGCGAAAATGCCGCGAATTTGGGGCATTTCCAGCGGACGCCGGAAAACATCCGTGTCTGGACGCGTATCAAGGAGCAGGCGGTGAACGTGGGGGCATCCCATATTCTGCTTGAGACGTCGGCGAACTTCTCGCCGTCGGAGGTGAACAAGCGCGCGCTGACCGATTTCGCGAAGGACTGGTGCGACCTTCCGGACGGGATCAAGCTTGTCTGGCACGCCGCAGGCTTCTGGGAACGCGATGAAGCCGTCGCGCTTTCGAAATCGCTCGATATCGTGCCTGCGATCGATCCGCTGGTGGACGAGCGCGAGGCGTTGCCCGACACGTCGGAGATCTATTTCCAGATGCTTGGCCGTCACGGGCTGATGGATACGTATTCGGATGACGACTTGGCGTGCATCCTTGATGCGTCGGCGATGTATGACGATGTGACCGTGATCTTCCGCACGTGCGATTCGCTGGGCGATGCGAAGCGTCTGATCAAGCTTTCGGAGACATACGAGCCGTCCGGCGGGTTCTCGTTCGACAGCGATGAAGATTTCGACGATGAAGACGAAGACTTTGATGGCGAGGATGACGATTTCGATGACGAGGATGACGAGGATATCGAATAAGCTCGTTGCTTGATGCGCGCCCTTGGGCGCGCATCTGCGCACACTCGCTTGCCCGGCTATGCAGGGATGCCCTGCATACGCCGGGCTTTTTTGGACGCGTCCTATCGCCTGCGGCGATACGGCCGCGCGCAAGAGACGTGTCACGACACGTCTCTGCA
>JAFZFY010000403.1 GCA_017555665.1 Pseudomonadota bacterium
CAATTACAGCGATTTCGTTTGGAATCGAGGACAAAGAGAGGGCATAAAGAAAGGCAAGGCCGAGGATCTCATCAATTTGATGAAGAACTTCAAGTTGAATATCGAAGAAGCATTAAAAGGTTTGAGCATCCCCGAAGCGGAATGGGACGATTACCGCGATCTCGTTGCGCAGCTCGAAGCACATCCGGCGCAGTAGTCTCCGTGCGTCTCCGCGAAAAGGAGGTCAAGATCTGCAATTACAGCGATTTCGTTTGGAATCGAGGACAAAGAGAGGGCAAGGCCGAGGATCTCATCAATTTGATGGAGAACTTCAAGTTGAATATCGAAGAAGCATTAAAAGGTTTGAGCATCCCCGAAGCGGAATGGGACGATTACCGTGATCTCGTTGCGCAGCTCGAAGCGCATCCGGCGCAGTAACGTTTGGTGCGCCGCTATACGCTTGCTCGATACGCGCTGCACTGCTTAGTGGTCTGCATTCGATGGTATGACGAGACAAAAGATGCCGTAGGCTGGGGGGCATATTGTTTTGTGCGTGGTTGTCGTATGCGCCTGCGGCGCATACGGCTCGCGGCGGCGTAAGCCGCCGCGCTGCCCGCTATCGCTTGCGCGATAGGCGAGCGAGTAATTTAGTAGCTTATCCACAAAGCGGGACGAACGCCGAAGTTGCGGTCGTCGTGCACGTAGTTTCCGCGTGCATAGAGGGAGCCGCCGTTGCTGACACTCGCGGCATAGTACGTATTGCTGCCCGGCGAGCGGAGCCACCAATGGGCTGTGCAGTGAATTTTTGTACATATATCCTCCATTGTAGTTCCAAGCAGAGTTTTCACTTCATCAATGCTCAGTAAAAACACCTTGTCATTTGTGTTCACGCCGCCCGTTATGCCATATTGTGGATTATTGGCGTTGACGATTTGAACGCTGGGAATTCGCGCACGCTCTTCGCTTGTAAACGCGCTTGAGATGAAGGTGCTTGATGTGAAATCTAGAGACTGTTTGTTTTCGCTTTTACCATAGCCGTTCAGCCATGATCTTATTGTGCTCTCTGCCCAGGTAACGGCCTCATTTTTTGTATGGTATGGCCTTTTTTCCAATACATCCATGGACAGGATCATGACTCGGTGATTGACCGTGTCTTTGTCCAGAATATACCATTGGATGGGGGTTATGGTTTGGGCATCAAGTATTTTGTATTGTCCAAATGAGATAACGTCACCAACCTTGGGCTCCGAACATGTTCCATTTTGGCATATTTTATTTTTGGCGCAAGCATTTGAACATTGTCCGCAATTCAAGAAATGATTGGTATTATTGATGGATTTTCCATCGCAATAGGTCACACCTGTGCCTGCTGTGCATGTTCCATTTTGGCATATTTTCCCAATGCCACATATGTTGCCACACATACCGCAGTTGGCGGAGTCTTTGGATGTATCGATGGATTTTCCATCGCAAGACGTAGTTCCAGAGCCTGTTTGACATGAGCCAGACGTACATATTTGTCCCACGCCACACTTTTTCCCGCACTGGCCGCAGTTTGCGGAGTCATTGGCGGTATTGCGTTGCATGCCTGAACAATAGGTTGAGCCGATTCCATCACTGCAAGCGACGATATTTGATGTTTTTTCGCATTTTGAACCTGCGGCGCATTTGTTGCCACAGCCGCTGCAATGCGCTGAATCATTGGTTGAATCGATTTTTACACCGCTGCAATACATGACGCCGTTGCCTGTTTGGCATTTCCCTTCGCTACAAATCAACCCATTGCCGCATTTGTTGTTACAGCTGCCGCAGTGATCGACATCGCTGAGGGTATTGAGTGTGACATCTGAACAATGCGTCATACCGGCACCGGACACACACGCATTGTCTTTGCAGATCAAGCTGTCGGCACATCGGTTTTGACAGCTACTGCAGCGATCAATCGTTCCCATCGTGACTTTCTGGCCACTGCAATAGGCTTGGCCAGTTCCAAGCTTGCATGTGCCTCGGTCGCAGATCAGGCCGTCGTCACAGCGATGGTTGCACGCGCCGCAGTGTTCCAAATCGGTGAGCGTGTTGCGAAGCACATCATCGCAAATCGTATTACCAAGACAACGACCGCCGGCGCATTGCTGGCCTCCGGAGCAGGCGTGACCGTGTTCACCGCAGTTCTGAGCGCTATCAGGCTCGCACCAATTCTGATCTAAGTCGTTCTTAGCCGGATGATAGTCGCCTTTGCACGAGTTGGGGATGCAGGTGCCATTCGTGCATGAGCCGCTATCCCACCAGTCATGCGAGGTGCAGTCGAACACTTCTTTGCCGCAGGCTGTGATGGTGTCTGCCTTGCAGAGAAGCTTGTCATCTTGTTTTTCGATGTGGTACTCGGCTGCGCATTCGTTAATCGTGCATGCGCCGGCAGCGCAGAGCATTGTCTTTGCGTGGTCGGGCTTAGCGTTATTACAGTTTTTGCCGCATTCGCCGCAATGATCAACGCTGTTTTGCACATCGACACACGCGCCGTCGCAATACAGCGTGTTTGCCGGGCATGAATCGCGGCACTGGCCTTCGCCGCATACTTGCGCGTCTTTGCATTTTGTGCAGGCTGCACCGCAACATTGGGCGGTATCCTGCACACATCCGCCTGTCTTATCATCGACATGGTAGCCATCGATGCACTGCAAGAGCTTGCACGCGCCCTGCGTGCAGGCGCCAGCTTTCCAGCCTGCGACAGTGCTCGCGCAGGATCGGCCATGCAGACCGCAGTTGTCCACATCATCGAGCTCGCAGGCATTTTCAAAGACGTGCATGCCTTCGGCACATGTCTTGACCGTACATGCCGACTGCAGGCAATCGCCCGATGCCCAGCCGTTCACAGTCAGACTGCATGACGTGCCATGCGCGCCGCAGTTTTCCACATCATCGGCTTCGCAGGCATCGTTATAGGCGTGAAGGCCGGATTGACATGCGCTGACACGGCATGCACCATCTTCACAAGTGCCGTCTGCCCAGCCTGCGATTTCTTTGCTACAGTCAGTGTCGTGGCTGCCGCAATGATTTGCATCATCTTGTTCGCATGTGTTCTCGAAAATATGGAGCCCAGCATTGCACGCATCGAGTTTGCACGATTTATCGACGCATGTACCAGATTTCCAGCCTTCAACCTTATCGGCACATTTTACCCCATGCTCGCCACAATGCTCGGCGCTGTCTTTTTCGCAGACGACATCATGGTAGTGTTCATCCGGTTCGCAGTTCGTGGGACGGCAGCGGCCATTAAAACATGTTTCGGTATCTTTGCATGCAACAAAACCTTCGCAGTACTCATTTGCGCCGCAGTATTGTTTTGATGTCGTCGGGTCGATGCATGTGCCATTACAGTTTACAAAACCCTCGGTTTTACATGAAGATTCCTGTGTGGAGTCATTATCGTCGTCGCATCCAAGCGTTAAGATGCCGGACAGGACAGCAATGGATAGGGCGACCGTGAGTTGCTTTTTCATCATGCGATTTCTCCTGTTATTTCGTTGTGGATGTTGTGGTTGAGTTCGTACAGCATTGGGCGTTGTTCGTCTGAATATTCAGCACGGTACAAAAGATTTCGCGCAGTCTATCAATCTGTTTTGGGGTAATTGTGCCACTTTCTAATGCCTGTAAGATATGTAACGGTTTATTGGAACTTGGTTCAGGTAAGCCCAAATGGGTTTCGAGATCTTTGTTGAATTCGAATGGGTCAGCAAGAGAGAATTCTGTTTTTCGGTCGCGAATGAGTTGATTGATGACGGCGTGTTCATTCTTATCGTGATCATTGTCTAATATGATGCCGTGTTGAATACCATAAGCCTCAAATAAGCGAATGAACCGATGAAAGTTATATTTACCAAGTGCATCGACGACGAGTATTCGCTCTCTGGTTAAATCATGCCATTTGTTTGCAAGGAGATAGTTGAAAAGCATTCTTTCTGTCGCGCCTTCCACAAGAAGCACCTTATCTGCGAAAAACATGGATGCGCGTTCTGCATCCATCCAAAGCTGATAGCGGAACTTCTCATATTGATTGGCAATTTCTTTGTCAGAAGGCGCATTATTTATAAGATTTCTCGCAGCTTCCTTTTTCCTTTCATCAATATCTGGCTTTTCAACATATCGTCTCAATGCATCTATGAAATCGCCACCTGCCCTGATAAGCGTGTCTACATCCTTTAATTGATAGATATGAGAAACTGCGTCGCATTTCTGAATTCTGCAAATTTGACTAAGGTTATCGCTGTTTTTACTTACAAAAACGGGTGAATGCGAGGTTATGATGACTTGCCATCCAGATTTCTTGACAAGTTCACGAAGATGATAAGCCATATTCTCCTGTTGGGCTGGATGCAGGAATGCTTCGGGCTCTTCGAAGAGGAGCAACGTAAAATTGGGATCGAATTCATCTTTTCTGGACGTTTTTTCTTCCTGAAGACTTGATGCGAGACGTATCAGTTCAAAAATTACCGAACGCTGGAAACCATGACCAAATCGCTCTAAACCAAAAGATGTATCATCAAGCCTCTTGTCTGCAAATGAATATGAAATTAAGGATTTCGTGATAACTTCGGGGGAGATCGGATTCACCGAAAGATTAATCTGCACATCCCACGGACTGAGCGCGTCATTAATGGGTTGAGCAATGGTTGAAAGAAAGCCACTTTCGAGATTTGCTTCCCGATTGAGTTGCTCAAAGGCATGCTCTAATTGAGCGTATGCAGTGCTTTTCGGTACAAACGAACTCAGCATGGCGTTGAGCAAATCGCGAAGGGGGGACGGACCTGATGTTTTCATTTGTTCGTCAGGTGTCGTGAGCGCTGGGATATAAACAATTTTGCCACACTTTGCAGGGATGACACTTCTTGCATTATAGAAAATGTCATCTTTCTCAATGCCATTGACAATCGCATAGATGTTTTGCTTGGCTTTGGCTTTATCTCCCATGAAATAACGCTTCAATACAAGACTATGATCGTCGACGTTTTCTTTATATGTATCGTCGAGGGTATGCCATTCGTCGGCTGACAATTCAAAAGATAGCTCAACCCAAGCTTCCTGATCGCTGTAGCCTTTTTTAGGAAAATCATTCTCGTTCCATCGGAGATCCCCATAGAAACATCGCAGTGCATTGACAAAGTTGCTCTTGCCGGCATTATTGGCACCAACAAGCATGGTGAAATCGCAGACATCGATGTCCGCATCGATGATTGATCTGAAGTTATGAATCTTAATTCGTTTGAGTTCCATGACAGTCTCCTGAAAATGGTAAGTTCCATGAATTCACAGTCCACGGCGGGCTATAAACTTATGGCATCATAAAAAAAAAATAATGTCAAGCTCTCGTTACCGAAAAACGCAAAAATTTGACGAAACCTTTGATTCATGCGGGGTTGCGAGGGGGAAGCGGGCACGAGGCCGCCCGCGCTTTTGCAAGTGGCCGGGTGATATGGCTGGATATAAAAATGCAGACGGTCAGGTGGACCAGAGAGCAGATTTATATCTCGTTTTATCCATAAAATCCCTTGACTCGCCATAAATAGGCGAGCGATAGTGGGTGTGTACTGAACATTGGTGTTCAGTGTTGTTCTAGGGAGGGGGTATGGTGACACGAAATGATGGCAATGACACAAAATTCGCTGATTATCGCTATCTCAGTGACGCGGCCTGCAAGCAACTTCTTGCCGACAAACTCATACTCGCCTGTATACTAAAAGGATGCGTTCCAGAATTCAAAGACTGTCATGTCAATGATATCGAAACGAAGTATATCGAAGGCGAGCCAGAAATCGGCACTGTTGGGGTGCATGCGGAAACGACAAATCCGCCTAAATACAAAAAAGGAAGTAAAATTCATGGGATTAATAATGAGAGCACAACTGATACCGAAGGCACAGTCACCTTTGATATTCGGTTCTATGCGCTCACACCGACAGAAGATCGGGTTAAACTTATCATTAATGTTGAAGCCCAGAACGATTTCTATCCAGGCTATCCGCTGATCAAGCGCGCCATCTATTATGTGAGCCGTCAGATTTCGGCGCAGTTTGGTTCTGAATTTGAAAAAGCCGAATACGAAAATATCAAAAAAGTCTATTCGATTTGGATTTGCTTTGATCCGCCACGTTATCGCCGCAACACCATGTCGATGTATCACTTCACCAAAGAGGATCTTGTTGGAGTGGTACAAGAAAATGCGGCACACTACGACTTGATGAGCGTCGTTATGATTTATCTTGGAACCAGCAAAGATGAACGCTATACTGGTTTGTTGAAGCTCCTTGATGTCTGGATGTCAGGGCTTTCGATTGATGAAAAGGGCGCGGTGCTCAAGTCGGAATTCAATACCGATTTACCCGTGCGTCTCCGCGAAAAGGAGGTCAAGATGTGCAA
>JAFZFY010000404.1 GCA_017555665.1 Pseudomonadota bacterium
GCTATGCCGGCAACGCCGGCATACGCCCGGCAAGTTCGCCTTGTGCTGACGCACTACGGCTCACCCCACGGCGGCGCAAAGCGCCTCTGCGCCGCAGATTTCAGCATATTCCACAAAAACACACGGCTCAAACGCCGGTCACATTGAGGAGCGCGTTGTCGACTGCAGAACGGCAGCCATTGAAGTCATTTCCGAGCAGATGCCGCGCCTCGTCAAGATCACGCGACGACAGGCGTTCATCCGTCCGCAGACAGCCGCGCATCAGCCAGAAAAGCCCGTTCCCCGGATGGCGTTCAATGATGCGGTCGAGCTGCGATTCGGCCTCTGCGCGCCTTCCCAGACGCGCAAGACACTGCACAACGATGAGCGAAAGCGCCTCCGTCTCGTTGGCGTGCGCGGTCAGATAGCGCAAAATAAACTCATACGACGCGCGTTCCAGCTGCCCAGACATCATCTCGCAGAGCTTCAGCCCTGCCCGGATATAATGCGGATCAGCCTGCAGCGCATGCGTCAAATGCTCCACCACGCGTCCCTGCGGCACCGGCGCGCCCTCGCGCTGCGCACGCCGTTCCAACTCGCGCATGTTCATCCAGTTCGCGTAGGCGTGATAATCGACCGTGCCCAGCATCTCCTGAACATCCGGCTGCCACGACGCGGCTGAACGCTCCGTAAAATGGCTCAAAATCTTCGCCCCAAGACGCGCCACCGCGAGCTGGATCTCCTGATGCTCGCATGTCTCATACCCGCAGAAAAGCAGCACGCCGTTGCGAACATCCAGCATATTCACGCTCAAGATCAGGCCGCTCTCATCGTCCATGATACGGCCCGTCAACGCGATATCGCCGCCGATAGAACGCGTCGCATCCAGGATCCACCGCGTCTCGGGCAGCGAATAAAAGACGGCAAACACGCATGCATTCCGCGTCACCGAATAATCGATCTCCGGCTGCTCACGGACGACGAGCATCTGCGGAACCGTCACAAATCCCTCATTCAGCGCCAGAATCTCCGCCAGATCCTCACAGATCTGGCGACCGAGACTAGAAAGCTGCAGGCTGAGACCCGCGCCGCAGCCCAGCGAGTAACATACGACAAATCTTTTCGAAGCCGCGACCATGTCTTTACCTACGGAAACTGAATATCCATACGGAGCATGGGCACATCCGAAAGACCGGGCATTTCGGCCGCACTGCGGCTCACCAGGTCAGACACCACCGGCTCAAGACACGCTTTTTCCTTGTCATCCAGGCCATCGGCCACGAGATTGAGCGTGCCTTTTTCATCCACCAAAAGCTTGAGGACTTTCTGCGGCTGACGCTTCAAGCATTTCTCGACCGCCTTCCCGGAAACGACCATCGCAGAGCGCACTTCAATATCGAGATTCTGAGACACAAAGAGATCACTGCCGTCTGCGGGATTCGTGTACTTGATGATCAGTGCCGATGCGCCTGCACGCAAAAGCGGTATGTAAAGATCGACCTGCGCGTGATCCAGCTGGAATTCCACAGAGCGCGGCTCATATCCTTCCGAAGCCACATCCACGCGATACACGTTCTGATCGCGCTTAAATGCGCCTCTAAACGGCGACAAGATATCATTCACATCGTCAGTGCCTGCGGCAGCCGGAGCGCCGTCTGCCTGCGGTTCTGCGCCCGATTCCGGCGCATTTTCAGGCTTCGCCACATGACCGGCAAGCCCTTCAGGCAATTCCCCGCTCACGGCGACAAACACGAGATCAAGCTTGTCCGGCAGCGTCGTGATGAACAGCTTCACATCATCGCTGAATACCACAGGCTGTCTTGTGAACGTTTTGGGCGTTGTCGGCATCATCAGCGAGCCCATCTGCCTGGCAATCAGAGGATCCGATTCCGGAAGCACCGTGACCTGCGGCTCATCCGACTTTTTAGCGATCATCTTGCACGTCCTGCCTGCACCCTGAAGCAGCCCCTCTTCGGTCTTGAAGCACCAGCTATCCGTGCCAGAGCCGCCAAACACCGCCAAAATATGCGACCTCTCCGTGAAAAGTTCGAGCGATGTCAAGCGCGAACGATCGCGAAGCACATAATCTGCCGACGGATGCATGCCGGCATTTGCGCCATAAAGACGAATGCCCGCGCCCGTATCGGCGATCATCTCGCCTTTTTTAGTCCCGATATTCAGGCGATAACGCAGATCCGAGGAAACCAGATACTTGTTCGAGCCGCTCCACATCATGCGGCCATAGCCCGGCTCCATCTCGATCGCAACCAGCGCCCCCTCGGAAAGATCAAGCAACCCCTCTGAGGTTGCGACATACCTGCCCACGTGATCCGGCGTCGCCCAGCGGATCGGCTTGTCGGTCACTTTCCTTACCGTATCACGCTTCGCATCGTAATCGAGCATCCCGGAGGGCCCCCAGAACACGACATCATTCGAGCTCGGATGCACCGTGATCCCGGCGACGGTGAATCCATCGAGATAAGGCTCAAGCGCGCTGTTGATGACCGAGCGCGCGCCATCCGAGATACGCTCGAACATCGCCTGGTGATCCTCGACAAGCCAGAGCACGCTATCGTCTGCAAACGCCACGACGATATCTGCGGCATAATGGCGCACGAGGCGCATCTCCTGGCCGTCACGCGCATAAAGCTCGGATGAACCATCCTCGTATCTCACGATCGCATGCTTGTGATCCTCCGACCACAGCGCATCCGAAACCGCCGTCCCAGAGAATGTCGTTTTGCCGATGCTCTCCCCTTTCTCCCAGTCATACCAGAGGATCGCGCCGACGGTTCCGCTTCTCATCGAGACAAAGCCGGCATTTCCTGTCGGCGAAACATGGATGCCGTCGATACGGCCATCGATCGAGATCACCTCACCGATGCGCCCCGACTGAAGATCCCACAAGCCCAGGCGCGTCTTGCCCATGCCGGAATCCTCGCCCACGATGAGCGCGGCCGTGCCGTTCCTGACAAAAAGATTCGCAATATTCACAAAGTTATCCGGGGTCGTCAGCGGCGTGATCTGGCCGAACACGGCATCATTCTGCTCGACGCGGGCGAGCTTGATCGGCATACCGCCGTCTGTCCCGTAAAGCGTGCTGGTGGCCTTATCCGGACGCACGCCGAATTCAAACGCCCCCGTCAACGGATGCGAAAGGGCGAGCTTTTCATCGACGCTACTGTCGATATGACGCCAATAATCCTGCGTGATCAGGTCAACGCCCTTGCTGTTGGTGAGCAGGACATATCGCGTGCCGCCATCACGGAGCGAAGCGTCATCCAGCTGAACCGGCGCTTCCACGGATGAACCTTCCCCAAAGACGATGCTCTCCTGGCAAAGGACGCTCCAGCTATGCCCGGATCCGAGCACGCAGGCGAGCGCCTGGTCACGGCTGCATCCAAGTTTCGGCAAAGCCAGAGAAACACGTGTCTCCTTGCCATCCGCCATGAACACGATTGAATCGCCGCTCACATAGCCGTAACGATGGGCTTCCATGCCGCCGCAAGGCAGCGCGTCTTCCGGCAGGGCCACCGCCTCCACCTGCTGCGAGGGAATATGCACTTTGCGGAATTCCGGCGTCTTCCCTTCGGATCTGCCGAAATAATACACATTGCTCCCGGCCACATCGAGCGCGTCACCGATGCGATCCGTGAGCTTCACCTGTTTCAGCCCAAGGGGATTGAAGCCCGTTGCCTTATCCGAGCCATCCAGCGACGGCTCCAGATAGACATGATAAATATCCTCCACATTGGCGCTCTCGCCCTTGCCGAGAAGCCATACAGCCTTGCCGTCCTTAGACAGCCGCACATTCCGGCACCCGCCCAGCCCCGGCCAGAATTCCGCCACAAGCTCGCCTCGGTCGAACACGATACCGCGTTCATCCGAACACATGACGGCCTGACCTGTAGCCGGCGAGGCATAGACGTGATGATAGCGGCCGTTGCTCATCTGGAACACGCCTTTCTGCGTGTAGTTGATACGGACATCGCCGCCGAGCAGCGAAAACACGAAATAAATGACGGCGCCCAGAAGGATGCCAATCACGGCGGCAACCAGCCAGATGATACGGCGGCGGATCTTCTCAGGATCGCGCGTCACGCACTGCGCATCCGTGTAATACGCATCATGACCGAGGACATGCTCGCTCGTCTCCACCTCGTTTTCAGGCTCCACGCGCCCCATACGGGCGCGCTCGGTCATCTGCATATCGCCGCCGTCCGCGTCCTCCGCGAGAAGCGACGATGCGCCGATCACTTCGCCTTCTGCCGCTTTCTCGCCAGACTGCGACGATTCATCCGATTCCGCGTCGCCGTCCGCGTCGCCTTTCTCTGCAGCCGCTTCCATCTCGCCGGAACCCTTGCCGGTTCCCTCGCCTTCAGCCGCATCTTCGGAAGCCTCCGAATCGGCGTTCCCAGCCTTTTCATCCAGCTTTTCATGAACCTTGCGTTCGAGAAGGGCGATATCCGCGCTCAGATCGATATGGCTGTCCTTAGGCTTGCTCGCCAGCCCTGCCATCGATTCCAGCGAGGAAAGCGCAATACCGATCGTGCCAAGACTGCGCGCTTCTTCCGCAACCTGCATGTCAAGGCCGCTCCACAGATCGTCATCCTTTGCAAGCTCCCCCCAGTCCAGCGCCTTGCCGAGCGATGAAGCCGACAGCAGGTCTGCTCCCTCATCCAGAGGCTTGTCTGCAGACATATACTGCGAATCATCCCAAAGATTGTTGAATGCCTCATCATCGAAGCCGAGCGAAAAATTATCACGGGATTGTTTATTTTCCTGATCCATTGGAACTTCTTTCTTCTCGCCTAGGGGGGTTAATGCTTCAAATTTTCAATCCGTCATCGCCGATAAAAACGCCATCCTAAAATGACACTTTATCGCCTTCCCTGCAATCATAATGTTCAATGAACCGCACCAGCCCGATGATGATAGGGATATTTGCTCAAAAACTCGCGTATCTCATTGGCAGTCCGCGCAATTTTTTCGGCATCATCCGGCGCATCCAGGATGCCGACGATCCAGTCAGCGACGCGCTCCATATCGTCCTCCTTCAAGCCGCGAGTCGTCAGGCTCGGCGTGCCGAGACGGATGCCGCTCGGACGGCGCGGGGGATTCGGATCATACGGAATCGCATTGAAATTGCAGACGATTCCCGCGCGTTCAAGCACCGTGGCAGCCGTCTTGCCATCGACCGATTTCGCCCTCAGATCGACCACCATCAGATGGCAGTCCGTGCCGCCGCTGACGATGCGCAGCCCGCGCGCCGTCAGCGCCTCTGCCAAGCGTTTCGCATTCTTCACGACCTGATGCCCATACGCCTTAAATTCCGGACGCGCCGCCTCGCCAAGCGCCACGGCGAGTGCCGCGATCTGATTCATGTGCGGTCCGCCCTGGATGCCGGGGAACACGGCGCGGTCAAGCGCCTTCGCATGCGCCTCCTTGCACAAGATCATCCCCCCGCGCGGGCCGCGAAGCGTCTTGTGAACCGTCATCGTCACGATGTCCGCATACGGCACCGGGTTCGGATAGGCGCCTGCCGCCACCAGGCCCGCCACATGCGCGATATCCGTCACCAGATACGCGCCGCACGCATCCGCGATCTCACGGAGACGCGCAAAATCAAACGCCCTGCTATACGATGTCGTCCCGATGAACAGCACTTTCGGGCGTATCTCGGCGCAGAGCGATGCCACTTCATCATAGTCGAGACGCTCCGTTTCGCGGTTGACCTCGACCTGATGCGGCTCGTAGAGCTGGCCCGAAAAATTCACTTTCCAGCCGTGTGTCAGATGACCGCCGGAGTTCAGGCCAAGCCCCACCGTGCGATCGCCCGGCTGACAGAGCGCCATATACGCCGCCATGTTCGCAGGCGAGCCGCTATAGCTCTGAACATTCGCATGCTCCGCGCCAAACAGCGCGCATGCGCGCTCACACGCCAGACGCTCCAACGCATCATTGTTCGCCTGTCCCTGATAATAACGCTTCGACGGATAGCCCTCCGCATATTTGTTCACAAAACAGCTGCCCAGCGCTTCCAGCACATCATCCGAAACAATATTCTCGCTGGGGATCATCCTCAGCACGCTCGATTGCCGTTCCCACTCCGCATCGATGATCGCGCGGACCTCATTGTCAAATTCCAGCATTGTACATCCTTTGTTTATGCCCAATTCTGAGTGTTTATGCCCACCCACTATTTTAGCGATTTCCAAGCCTGATGCGCCCTCGGGCGCGATTCCCGACTTTGCCCATATATACCACCGATCCACGCTTTCCTCCAATACCCATCTTTGTAAGTGATACGCCGACATCTGCCCGCCTGCGGGCGCAATCCCACGCGCACACACGAGGGGGTAGCGGCGTATGCGCGCAGCAGAGACGTGTCGTGACACGTCTCTGGCGAGCACATAGCCGCGCAGGGGGAGGCTTCCCCCTGCCAAAAGAAGCAGAAGATGGAGCGATACGCCCCGAGCCGCCGCTGCACACGACCGGATCACGCACGCGAACCCGATCGCCAAATGATTGAAAATGCTGCGTTTCGCATTCATGCAACGCCTGTATCACGCCCATAAACAACACGCGTTTACGGCCTGCCGCTTACGGCAATGGCAGCAGAACCCGAGCGAGCCGCCGCCGCACACGTCCGGATCACGCACGCGACCCCGATCGCCGAATGATTGAAAATGCTGCGTTTCGCATGCATGCAACGCCTGTATCACGCCCATAAACAACACGCGTTTACGGCCTGCCGCTTACGGCATAATTTTTTTTGAAAAAAACATTTGACGAACGCCCCCAAGACGCGTATAAGCCGCCTCGTTCGACGGACACGCCGGACACAAGAGAACGGGGCGTAGCGCAGTCTGGTAGCGCGTCTGGTTCGGGACCAGAAGGTCGGAGGTTCAAATCCTCTCGTCCCGATAAAAAAGGCACGATATTTCTATCGTGCCTTTTTTTGTAGCCTCCCCGGACTCGAACAGTTATACCTTGAAACCTGCGGCCTCGTCCGCTGTTTCATCATTTTTCATAGCACCGAGACAGGTCCAAACATGCGCACACTTCAGCAGCTCAAAACCGTCCTCAAGGAGACACCAAACGATTTTGAAGCGCTCTACGAGCTCTCCAAAGTTTTCAATGATGACAAGCAGTTCGCCGCCAGCTTTGCCATGTCGGACCGCGCGATCACGAGCTATGAAGGCGCGCCCGTGCCAAACATGCAGGCCCAGTTCTTCGAGATAAAACGGCTCCACGCGCAGCTGCAAAAGGAAAGACTCGACGACATTCTCGGCCCCGCCATTCACCTCATTGACCCGCACTGGGTCCCTGTCTATAAAAATGGCCGCCCGCGCGAGATGTCATGGACAATCGCAGCCACCAACCTGACCAGCATCATCCCCGCGCTCTCGTCACCGCAGCTTCGGAAACTCAGGTTCCTGAACATCACCGTCAACGACCGCCCGAACGAGACCCTGCAGGCACTCGCCGCTTCCGAATTCACCCCGATACGCTCGCTCTCGCTGCAGTTCAAGGTGCAGCCGGACACGCTTGCCATCACCAGATTCCTTGCCGCCAGAACCGCAGAGCTCCAGCACATCACCGCCCTGAACGTCGCCATGCCGCGCATCGACAACGATATCGCGACAAAGATCCGGAACGCCTTTGGCGCACTCGAATCCTTCAGCCTGACATCGCTCGACAGGACCGGCATCACACACGAATTCTGCGACCTCCTCGCGGATGACCACCGCTCATGCGCCCTGCTTCGGCTCGCCCTGATCGGCACATCCATCGGAAACGAAGGCCTCTTCTCCATCATCGAAAGCAAAAACTTCACGGCCCTTCAGGCACTCGATCTCCACGACGGCACGCTCAATAACGGCGCCGCAAAGATCCTCGCCGCGACCGACAACCTGCCCGCGCTCCGAAATGTCGACCTGCGCTTCAATCAGATCGACCCCGCCGGCATAGACATGCTCCGCAAATGCGCGCTCAAATGCACCTGCGATAACCAGCACAAACGCCCCGCCTGATCGCGAGAGCCCGACACACGAGCGTCACGACGCATAAGGGACGTGTCACGACGCATAAGGGACGTGTCACGACGCATAAGGGACGTGTCACGACACGTCCCTGCATGCCTGCGGCATACGGCGCAATCATCATAAGTCACGACGCATAAGGGACGTGTCACGACGCATAAGGGACGTGTCACGACGCATAAGGGACGTGTCACGACGCATAAGGGAC
>JAFZFY010000405.1 GCA_017555665.1 Pseudomonadota bacterium
GCCGCTATTGGCAAAAGGCCAATACGCGGCGCGCAATTTCCTTGTCTGTGACGCAATTCAGGTTGCGTCATGTGCGAGAATTCGGTAGCATTGTATAAGACCGCTCGTGTGTTGTCCCCACCCCCAGTCGGGGCACGCTGAATACATGGTGTGTCTGTTCTGTTTTAGGAGGTTGTTTATGAAATACTTAAGAATATCAGCGACCCTGTTTACAGCGATCGGTATGCTTTTTGTTCTGGCGGGCTGCCCCGCTGAGACGACCCCGAAGAATACGACGATGAACTATTGGGACAAGAAAAAGGGCGACTGTGATGAAGTGCTCAAGATGCCCCATGCATACGGTCTGAGTCAGATTACATATTGCACGAAAGTCTGGGAGACTTATCGTTATGTGGACGATATCCCGCTCAAGGAACGCTCGATGTACGCCGTCGCGTTCAGTACGGTCAGCCATAAGGCGACAGACCCCTATGACCGTACCGTGGCAGATGCCGCGCTCGCCCGTATCTGCATTCCTAGACATCCGATGGATGCAAGCGGTCAGATCCGTGAGGAGATCCCGTCCGATCTCGTCTGTGACAGTTCCGTCGGGGATATCCGCATTTCCGGGCAGGCGGTCGCTTCGAAAAACCCGTTTGAACGCATGAAACGCACTGTCGAGGTCGAGGAAGTCTCTGATAAGGCTGAAAAGGCTTCTAATGCCGCTTATAACAAGGCGACTGCACAGCGTCAGAAAAAATCGTATAACAAGGCGTTGTCCCTGTATAAAGACGCATTGGAGAGCAACCCGTTCAATATCCAGGCGAAATACGATATCGCGAGCATGCTCGCGATCATGGGCGATGAGAACGGCGCCCTGCGTCACCTGGAAGAACTCAACAGTTGGAATCATCCGGTTGCGGAAAAACGCATCACGGATGCGCGTTCCGATGCCGATTTTGATAACATTCGCGACAATCCGAACTTCAAACTGATCACCGGTTATGTCCGGGTCGTCGTTGTCAATGGCGCCAGCACCGTCGGATTGCAGAAAGTCAAGGATATCAAGACCAAGCTCGAGAAAAAGAATATCCCGGTTGCCGCCGTCTCCAAGAGCGACCGCGTGGAACTTCAGCCGCAGATCTGGTATCGCGAAGGCTTTGAAGATTATGCCTACAAGATCAAGGAATATCTGAATTTCCAGCAGAAAGTTGTCGTGAGCGTGATGCGTGAGAACACGAATAATGACGTTCTCGTCGTCTGGGGACAGCCGGAAGCGCTCGAATTTACAGGCAGTACGTCCGGACCGGTCGTTCAGGGCGAACGCGCCAAGGGCAGCGAAAACAAACTTGATGATATGGTCAAGGGCGTTGAAGATGCCAAGAAGAGTGCCGATCACGCCAAAGATGTTGGCTCGTCTTTGACTTCCTTCAAGTAAGATAACGTGCCGTAACTTCAGGGAAAGCCTGGGCATCCCCCTCGCTTTCCTGTTTTTTTGATGACTGTGAGACAGACATGAAATTAATCTCGATGATTTGCGCAAGCGTGCTCGTCCTGACCTGTTTGGTATCCTGCCGTAAGGCAGAAAATCCCGATACCAACACGGCGCAGCAGCCTGTCGCGGCTGCTCAGACGGCTGCCGACGAAACCAAGGATTCTGCAAAGGATGCGGCTGATCTCAGCCGCCTGCTTCAGCCGGATATGCTCAATGAGACGGCGCCTGCGCAGTTCCTGGTCGATGTCAAGACGACAAAAGGTATGATCCGCCTGGAATTGAATCGCGCCTGGGCGCCGAAAGGTGTCGACAGGTTCTATAACCTTGTCAAGGCCGGCTATTTCTCGGATATTGCGTTTTTCCGCATGGTGAAAGGGTTTGTGATTCAGTTCGGTATTCATGGCACGCCGCTCGTCAGCAGCGTATGGCGTGAGGCCAATATCGGAGATGATCCCGTCGTGGAGACGAATGCACGCGGCACGATCGTCTTTGCGACTGCCGGCCCGAATACGCGCACGACGCAGCTTTTCATCAATCTCGCGGATAACGCGCGCTTGGATGACATGGGGTTCGCTCCGATCGGCAAAGTCGTTTCGGGCATGGACATCGTCGACAGCCTTAACTTTGAATACGGTGAGCGTCCTAACCAGATGAAGATCCAGAAGGATGGAAATGCTTATCTGAAGCCGAATTTCCCGAAACTGGATTACATCGAAAGTATGACGATTGCTGAGTGAGCGGATCGCAGCACATCTCGATAAAGGCCGGGACTTTGATCCCGGCTTTGATATTTCGTCAGGCCGTGTTGGCTTTGCTTGAAAGAGGATTGGATGAACGCTTTTGAATGGGCGGTGCTTTTGACGTGTTTTGTGTTGATCGCCGCTTTGTTGAAAATGTTTCCCGTATGCCGATGGTGTGCCATGAAAAAACTGGGGATATCGGAAAATGAAGAAGGGGCCGGTGAGTCTTGATGGATAATCGGTCTGTGATCGCGGATGCGCTTGCGCCGTTTCGCGAGTTGTTTGAGGCTTTTCGTACTGAAGGCTATCAGCTGTATGCTGTAGGCGGCTGTGTCCGTGACTGGGTCCTCGGAAAAGTCCCCAAAGATGTTGATTTTACAACGGATGCGCTTCCGGAACAGACAAAAGATGTACTCGCCAAACATGGCTGGAAAGTCATCCCTGTCGGTGAAGTTTTTGGCACGATTGCCACGCTGATCCACAAAAAACAGTACGAGATCACGACGTTTCGCGTCAAAGAATCCTATACACGTGGATCCCGTCACCCGATCGTGTGTTATGGGCGCGAACTGGCCAAAGATCTCGAACGCCGTGATCTGACGATCAATGCGATGGCGGCTTCCGAGGACGGGACGATCATCGATCCCTATGACGGTCTCGGCGATATCAAGCGCCGTGTGTTGCGCGTGCCCAGCCATTCATATCCCCAGGCTTTGAGCATTTTCGGGGATGATCCGTTGCGTATGTTGAGGCTTGCGCGGTTCAAGGCGCGGCTTGGTTTTGAGGCGGATCCGGAGGCGACAAGGGCTGCACGGGATATGGCAGGCGCCATATTGACGGTGAGCCACGAGCGATGGTTTGCCGAAATCGACGGCTTGCTAAGGGCGCCGCAGCTTCAGACGGGGATCGATTGGCTCGTGGAGACGGGGATTTGGCCGCTCATTCTTCCTGAATTTCACATCCTTTCGCTCGTCAATCGTGAGCCGGTTTCGCTTTCTGATTGCAAGCTCGTGGAGTGTTCTGAATCGTTATGGGCGCAGTCGCTGGCGCGTGTGTATGCGGCTCCTGCGCAGGGCGATCTGCGCTGGGTCGCGCTCTTTTCAATGCTTGGCTATGCCTTCGCGCGGCAGACGGCTTGGGCGGATGAGACAACCGCGATGCTCGCTGGCGAAATGATGCAGCGCTTGAAGTTTTCGGGGGCTAAGACGGCATATGTGATCAACGTGCTCAGGTCTTTGCCGTCTGGTGCGCCTACAAAGCGTGCTGCGCGTGAATTTGCCATCTCATTGGGGCACTCGATACAGGATTGGCGCAGCTTCCAGGACGTGCGCCTGGCTGTCCTGAATGAAGCCTATCGAGACGCGGCGGCAGAGGCGCTCGCGCTCTGGGATAAAGCACTTGCGCCGTATTATGCCGATCCAGATGCCGCCGAAGTCGTGTTGCCTAAAACGCTGTCTCAGGCGCTGTCACAGGCGCTTGGCGTGCGCGGAAAGACTTTGGGACTTTGTATCGCCCAGTGCCGTGAGGCTGTGCTGGATCAATGTCTCTCCGAAGCTGATCCTGTTGAAATCTTTGTACAATGGGTGCGTGATCACTTTGAAAATTAGGAGGATGCGATGCGATTATTCCATATGATCTGTGCGGCTGTATCCATTTGCGTGTTGCTCGGAATGGGGGCTTGTCAGAAAAAAACTGTCGAAGATCAGGCTCCTTCAGACGCGCAGGCAAGCGTTCAGGAACCGAAAAAAGATGCTTATGCCGAAGATCTCGAAAGGGTGACGCGCATCGTGGCTTTTCACGACGATATGGTGCGGATCGTCAAAGAAAACGCGTCAGACTGCGATGCCTTGGCTCAGATGTGGTCTCAGCTGGTCGATGAGCGTCGTGATGCGCTTCATGAGGATACGAGTAAAAGCGATTTGATGGTCCTTCCGGAAGATGAACTCAAGCCTGAGGTCGAAGCCATGATGGCTAGGCTCAGGAAACGCGCGGAATACGTGACCTCCGATGAAGTATTGGCTTTGTGCAAGACGCATGATGGCGTGAACGAGGCTCGGCGAAAGCTGTTTGATGCGATTCTGGATATGGACAATGTCGTGATCGAGCGCAGAAAACAGATCGCGCTCGACAAGGTGATGCGCTTTTTTGAGGACTTTGGCGTCATCGCGATGGACTCAAAAGAGGATTGTGAGCTGATGTCTTCCAAGCTGGGAGAATATCTCGATAAGAATTTAGAAGACCTGAAGCAGAATATCGCAAAATCGCCGAGTTTCAGCGAGGCACCCTACGACAAGGTGTTCGAAAATGTGCTGAATAATGTGATGGGGAGCAATTCGGTCTTTGGGGGATGTATGAAGCGATCAGACGCGGCTCAGAAGGTCTATGATCGTTTCATGGCTGCATTTAAAGATGGGGATGCGCTGCCGGGACAGGAAAAACGAGACATCAGGGATGGCATCGTGTTTATCTCTGGCTTTTTTAGTGCCATGGAAAAGGTGGTCTTGAATAATGTCGATTGCGCAGCCCTTGGAGACGAGCTCAATGCATTTCTGAAGGGATATCAGGAAGAGGATATCAAGGCCGCATTCCGGAAGTTCGGGAAGCTCGATAAAAATGGCTTGTCGAAAGAGCTGAATGATATGCTGGAATCAAGCGTGTTTTTGGCACATGAAGATGCCAAAGCATCCAAGCGCGTAAAGCTCTGTTCTCAAACAAATCCCGCCGTGCCGCAATTTATGATGAAGCTGCTCGGTATATTGCAGAGTGTGAATTAGCTGGCTTTTCCTGGCCTGCCCCGCCGCTTCCGCGACACCCTCTCCGATGGAGAGGGATTTGGGTTCGTTTCGCTCATCCGTAATTTAATGCGGAAAGTGGAATATAATTTGGAATGTTGACAAAAAAAGCCGCTCTTTTGGAGCGGCTATTTTTGATGCTTGTTCGAGGCTATCTCGCAGTTTCGACGGCTCGTGTCTCGCGAATGACGCAGACCTTGATGCGCCCAGGATAGGTGAGTTCCTGCTCGATGCGCCTGGCGATATCGCGGCTGATGACGGAGGCTTTTTCGTCATCGATGATGCTCGGTTCGACGAGGACGCGGATCTCACGGCCGGCCTGAATGGCATAGCATTTTTCGACACCAGCGAAGGAGAGCGAGATTTTCTCGATGTCTTCGAGTCGTTTGATATAGGTTTCGAGGATTTCGCGGCGTGCGCCGGGGCGTGCGCCAGAAAGCGCGTCCGCTGCCATCGTGAGATGCGCGTAAATGCTTTCGGGTTCGACTTCGGCATGATGGGCGGCGACGGCGTTGCAGACGACCGGGGATTCGCCGTGTTTCTTGAGGAAATCGGCACCGATATCGGCATGCGAGCCTTCGAGTTCGTGATCCATAGCCTTGCCGATATCGTGCAGCAGGCCGACGCGGCGTGCGAGCTTGACATCGAGACCGAGTTCGGCTGCCATGATGCCGCAAAGCCAGCCGGCTTCGATGGAATGACGCCAGATGTTCTGGCCGTAGCTCGTGCGGTACTTAAGGCGTCCGATCATCATGATGATCTCGGGATCGACGTTCTGGATGCCGAGTTCGAAGAATGCCTGATCGCCGGCTTCACGGATGCGCTCGTCGATCTCTTGCTTGACTTTGGTGACCGTCTCCTCAATGCGTCCCGGATGGATACGCCCGTCTGCGATGAGGCGTTTGAGCGTCTGTGCCGCGACTTCACGGCGAATGGGGTCAAATGCGGAAATGACGACGGTTTCAGGCGTGTCGTCGACAATGAGGTCAACCCCCGTCGCGGCTTCGATGCTTCGGATGTTGCGGCCTTCCCTGCCGATGATTCGGCCTTTGACTTCGTCGGAGGGCAGATTGATCGTCCGGACGCAACGCTCGACCACATAGTCACCGGCAAATCGCTGCATGGCAACACCGAGAATCATCTTGGCGCGTTTCTCGGCCTCGGATGCCGCGTCATCTTCGATCTGTCTCGCGATCTTGGCTGCCTCAAGCTTGGCATCGTTCGTGATGGATTCGATGAGCATTGCCTTGGCATCTTCCGAAGTCATGCCGGAAATCTCTTCGAGTTTCTGCTTGGCTGATTCGAGCAGTTCCTCGCTCTGTTTGATGCGCTTTTTCGTCTGTTTGACCGCTTTTTTGATATTGGTCTCGACGGTTTTGAGTTCGTTTTCTTTGGTGTCGAGCGTTTCAGAGCGTTTGTCGAGGAGCTCTTCTTTTTTGACGAGCCTGCTTTCGGTCTGGACGATGCCTTCAAGTCTGCGTTTTTCCTCCTTGTCGAGCGCGTTCTGGCGTTCGAGTGTCTTGCGCTGGATCTCGATCTCGGCTTCCTGGAGTTTTGCATCGTGCATCTTCTGTGCTGAATTTTCGATGCGCGCGAGTTGGGCGCTTGCATCAGACAGAAGCTTATCCGCATCGCTCTGTTTGGTTTTGGCATCGGCTTCCGCGCTGTCGATCAAGCTCTGGGCTTCGGCTTTTGCTTTTTCGATCATGTGCTTGGCATCGGCTTCCGCTTTTGCGAGGATGGCTTTGGCTTTCTGTTCGATTTCCTTGGCCTCGTTGCGGATGCGTTCAGTTTCCTGTTGGACGCTTCCGATCTTGGCGTTGATCTCTTTTTCGCAATTTTTTCGTCCGATTTTATTTCCAGTGAAAGAGCCGACAGCGAGACCGGCTACGATCGCGAAGACTGAGAGAGCCGTAGACATATTTTACCTCCAGTAGAGTCATCAAGGTTGTGATATAGGGTTGATGTGCGCAGGCCAACCCCCATGTCTGCACGCGGCGTGCAGGCTGAAGGCTCAGTTTCTTGAAGAAGCGTCAAGCGCCTGCAGGATGCCGTTGAGTCTTTCGATGTGCTTTTCGACTTTCAACTGGCTTTTTTCGGCGGCCTGTTCTGCCTCAAATGCGCGATTGGCGAGCTGCAGAGCCGCGAGCGCCATGAGCTGCGGCGTGCTGGAGTTCGGCGATGACTGCCTGAGGGTGTCGAGCAGCTGATTGACCGTATCTGCGAGCGTATAGAGATAATCCTCGCTTTGATCGGTGCGTATCGTGATGCGCTGGCCGGCAATCACGAGCGGGACTGAACGAATGGTCCTTGTCTCACTCGGTTCGACGGTCACAACACCTTGGCGTGCAGCGCTTTGGGGACTAGACTGATAATTACCTGTCATCAGATATATGCCTGCCGGATCAACCGGAAAAAAGTCGTTTTGAAGCGTCGGTCTCTTATAGAAACAGACTTTGATTATTTTACTTTAATAGAGTGCATTCCGTCAAGGCGTTAGGCGTGCCGTTGGGCGTGTGGGGCGGTTTGCAACTGTTGCGCAGGTATGGTAAAAAAAAAGTGTGTGGTCTGATTGCGGAGGTGTGTATGCGTAAATTTTTACGTGTTTTTTCGGGATGTTGCCTGGCGTGCCTGTTTTGTGCGGGCTGTTTTGAGGATGACGATTCGTGGGAAGCGAACATCACGGCATACTGCGATTACGGCTGGGATTACGAGTATGATTTTTCGACGCTGACAGAGGCGCAGCGCTCGGCATTACAGGATATCGCGGTGTCGGACTGCGTGCGTTCCTGGAACAATATGCCCGCGTGCCGGGAGGAACGTGACGTGTTCATTTCGTGCTACGTGAACGGGAATGGGCCGAACGGAAAGAATAAGATCTCTCGTTGCGAGGGGATGGCGGAGACCTGTACGGGGCCGAAATATGAGTGTTTTGAAATCGTCGACACCTGTATCGCGGAGGAAGTCTGCCATGCAGAGGATTTTGCATGGATGGAGTGTCGTCAGGCGAATGCCGAGGCGTTCAAGGGCTATGGCAACAGCGCGTCAGAATCGGCTTATTCGCAGATGAAGCAGTACATGGAAAAGACCTGGGGACTGGATATTGACGATTACGCACTGGAGTGATGTTTTGTGTGGCCTGTGCTTTCTGCCTTTGGCAGATGCGCACAGGCTGCCGGCCTATGCGCCTGCGGCGCATACGTCCGGCAAGCGGTGTGTGATGTCGAGCCGTCTGTGGCTGCATGATCCCGATTGTCCTGATTATCCTGGGGGGACGTGTGGGGGGGCGGCTGGCGTATCGGCTTTCAGCCGATAGCCGGCCGGCTGAGGGCGTATCGGCTGAAAGCCGATAGCCCGATGCGTGTCCGTGCCGTCAGGCGCGGCGCGCGCACGGATAGGGTGAGACTGATCTGAGTGCATGATGTCTGAGAGACTTGAAAATGGCGGATTTCCTGATTTTTGATATCGGCTCGAATGCGACAAAAGCGTCGCTTGTCACGGGCTCGCTTGAATTTGTGCGCGACTGGCGTGTGTCGACGAAACTGGGGCGGCATATTCGGGCAGACGGCTGTATGGATCTGGATGCGGTCCGGGAGAATATCTGTGCCGTGCTTTCGATTCTGCATGAAGCGTCGCCTGACGCGGTTGCGCCTGGACATCACTGCATCGGCACGGAGGCGGTGCGGCGGTCGGCCAACATGGCGGATATCGTGGATCTGTTTGCGCGTGCGGGCCTGCATCTCGAAGTGTTGAGCGCGGCGCGTGAAGCCGAGCTTGAACGGATCGGGATCATGCATTCAGGCGCGGCGCGTGCGCTGCCGGGGCGGCCGTTTCTGCTGATCGATTCGGGCGGCAGCTCGACCGAGTGTTCGCTGATGCGTGCGGACGGATCCGTCGGCTATTCGGAGAGTTTTCCGTTTGGACAGCATCGCCTGATCGATATGATCCACGGGCTTGC
Source organism: Pseudomonadota bacterium (assembly GCA_017555665.1). Taxonomy (GTDB): domain Bacteria; phylum Myxococcota_A; class Bradymonadia; order UBA4248; family UBA4248; genus UBA4248. The sequence continues at coordinate 8,965 of JAFZFY010000405.1, forward strand.
GTCGGATGTGCACCTTGAGATGATGGCGACGCTGGCGCGCGAACTTTTGCGAGAGCCGGTTTCGCATATCGTGGCTGCAGGCAGCTCGTTCACGATGTATGCGCTCGAAACGCTGGGGATGCACAACGTGCGCGATGTCGAGGGCAGACGCGTGCCTGCCCGGAGTCCGGTTACCGGTGATGCGGCGAATGCGGGGCGCGTGCTCGTTGACGCGCTCGATGCATGCCTAGGCCTGCCGGTTTATGTGAGCACGTTCGGCATCAGGCACGGCTGGATATTTGAGCATTTTTCAGGCTGATATCGTCAGTCTGGGGTGATGCCGGGCAGCAGGCGAGGCGTGGCGCGTTTTTTTTTCTTTTTGGGGGCTTCGGAGGGCGTGATCGCGCTGTCCAGAAGGTCAAAAAGCGTCCGTGTGTGTGGCGCTGAGGGGTTGATTTTGCTCGGGTTTTCGGCCTCTTTTTCGCCGTGACTGCGCGGCTTTTTGGCGTTTTTTTTCGCCTTGTTGTCTTTGGCGCGGCGCGGCTTGGGCGTTTCTGAGGCGTGAGGTGCCGGCGTATCTGGCAACGGCGGCGGGATCGTATCTGCCTGGTTCGGATAGCACAGAAGATCCTGCTGTGACTCGCCTGGGTTGGGAATGGGAATCAGGCTGACGATCCGCGTGAGCCGGAAGACGCGCTCTTCATTTCGGACATGACAGAATGCGATGAGATATTTTTCTGCCGTGATCTCGATCGGGGTGATGCGACGTTCGGAGAAGGCGCCACGCGAACCGGTGTAGTAGCGCATCGTGAGGTCGCGCTTGTGGCTGATGGCATCCGAGAGGATGCCGATCAGCGCGCTCGCCGTCGTCTCTGGGCAGCATGTGAGCGTGCTGTCCCCGGTTTCTGTCTTTTTGAGGTTTTCGTTCAGCGCGCCGGCAAGCCAGTTGAGCAGATCGTATGCCTCGACTTCGGCATGGACGGCATCTGTGGCACTCAGCGCGCGCATGAGCTCGTTGCGCGTGTTGATCAGGCTCTGTTCAGGCACGGTCGTGCCGGCAAAACGCGTGATATTCGTCGTGAGGATCAGCGATACGGCGAGTGCAATTTTGGCCTGAGGGTCGGTGACGGTAAAGGATCCGGCGCTTTCTTGAGTGGGGTGTATTTCGGATGTGATCTTGCGAGGCGTCTGGGTGCTGAGGTACTCCGCAAGCCTTCCGTTGAGCGTGGGCGCTGCCCTGAATGTGTTCTGGGGCGTGGGCGATGGTAAGGGGACAGCGCGTTCCGGGGCTGGGGGCTGCTCGGTTGCGGCTTGCGAGCGTTCGAGATGGGCGTTCCAGAGACTGAGTAGATCATGGTCCGGCATGTTCTGTCTCCTGAAGATGGATGGATCCTGTTTGCTCCGTGAAACAATCGATGGGCTGTTTTGGGCGCTTCCGATGCGATGACGGCTTATTTTGAGCCCGTTTGCCGACTGCGTCAGGGCGTTCTGGATTGATGACTGATTTTAAAGGCTTGTCAAGCAAAGAATCGTGCCTAATCTGGATTTGTTCAAAAAATTCCGAGCCGGAATGGATTGGGCCGCAGAAAGTGTTTAAGCTATGTAATGGCCGCAAGGCTGTTCTGAGACGACCACACAGGGAGAGAGCATGCGATCGGACAAATTCAGCGAGCTTCTAAAGTTTTCCCGTCACCTGTATGATCAGGGCTTTTCGTTTCTTGCATTTGTATTATTTGCATTACTTTTTGCGGTCTCTGGAGGTGACCCGCAGATCCGGCCTGTAGGTTCGCGCATGCTGCCATCCGCAGCAGTGCGCACGGCTTCGCAGGGCACATGGCGTGAAGTGGAATCGGCCTGGCTGAGCGGCAGGGCGACCCAGGTGGCGCAGGATTTGAGGTCACGCGGCGTTCGCAACGTGACGGTCTATAGCCGCGTCAAGGCAGAAGACAGCGCACGGGAAAAAGCCGAGCGCAAGGGCATTGATATGATGGCCCTCAATGATCTGTATGGTATGCGCGTGGTTGTCAGCAACGAACTGGATGCGTATCAGTGCCTGAATATGATCTGTGATACATACACGGTCGTGCCCGGTACGATGAAGGATTATATCGTGGCTCCCAAGGCTTCGGGGTATCAGAGCCTTCATGTCGTGGCTGAAATGGATGCAAAACGCGTCGAGTTTCAGATCCGCACCACACAGATGCATCTGAATGCGGAAGCCGAACACGAGGCATACAAGGCCAGGATGCGTGCAGTGGCTTGATGCGTCCGTGTGGAAACGCCGGGATATGCGTCAAATGGATCGAGTTGTTTCACGTGATGCTTGTGTAAGGCAATAAAAAAGCCGCCAGAAATGGCGGCTTTTTTATGGTTCGGGGTGACCGGATGACATGAGCTCTGTTCTGCAACGTGGAGATGCCGTCCTTCTGGAGAGGGGCTGCGGATGCGGCGGGTGAGATCCAGAAAAGCTATATCCTCTGTCGTAGAACATAGCTATTACATCTTAGAGACAATAAAAAAAGCCGCCAGGAAGGGCGGCTTTTTTATCGTTCAGGTTGAACGGAATTAATTGCAAGCAGCTAAAGCGGCCGTGAGTCTGGCTTTGACGGAGCCTTCCATCTTGTACATATGCTGATGCTCGGGGTTGTAACCGCTCTTGGACATGATTTTCTGTTTTAGGGCCTCATCGTGTTTCGCGATGGCTGCGTCATCACCCTTCTTGCCAAGTTCTTCTTCAACAGCACTCTTGAAGGCGGCGGCGAAGGAGGGGTACTGAGCCATGCTCTCAAGCAGCGAGGAAACGTTTTTCTGGACCTCGGCAGGCGACTGCATGCATTTGATATCGGCGAGAGAGTGTCCGAGCTTTGCGCCGACCGCTGCAAAGTCTGATGCGGAAATGAAAGCACCGATATTGCCGCCAGAGATGACTTCGATGATTTCGACGTAATCCAGGAATTCCTGATTGTGTTTCGCCGAGATGATCTTCGATTCAGAATCGGCCTTTGCACCATAGTTCGGACCTCTGTAGCTCAGTTTGGGGAATACGTTGCCATCAAAGAGGGGCAGCGTATAGAGATCCTGTAGTGCCATTTCCTGCTGGACGCTGATGATATGTCTGCCGCGCAGATCCTGGACACTGTGTTTGATATCATCCCACTTGGCATAATCACGTGCTTTGATGAGTGATTTCAGGACCGGTATGGCATTGCCCTTTGTCGCGCCATCAATGTCAGCCTTGAGGGAGGCGAATTTCATTTCTTTCTCTTGGAGGCGTTTCGTGCTGTCGTCATATTTATCGAAGACAACGCCAGCTCTCTTCTGCGCGCCGTTTTCTTTTGTGGTGGCCCACTGCGCTTTGCGCATGGTGGATTTGGACGGGGATTGGTGGAGCTTTTCACGAGCATCGTTGGCTTCTGCATGCAGTTCGTTGACACCTTCGTTGTGTTTTTTGTCTTTCTGGAACTGTTTGGCGAGACCGCTGGTGCTTGAGAACGACGAGATGGGAAGATTGGCAGCCTTAAGCGCATGGGTGGCAAACGTCGTGCTGTTGTAGCCAAGGTTGCTCCACTTGTGGTCACGTTTCGAGTTGATGTAGAGGAACATGGCCTTGTACTGCGCTTCGTTGATCGCGAATTCTTTGCTGATCTCAGGCGTGTGCTTCAGATCCGGTTCGATGACTTTGCCGGTGTCTTTGCCGACTTTGTTGAAGCCAAGCGATGTCTCGAAGTTCTTTTCGATGTGCTGCGCGCTCGGGCCGGATGCGGCTTTCTGCTGCGAGGTTGCCCAGGGTGTCGCGTCAATGGCGATATCCTTCACGGACTTGATCGTCAGCCAGGTATGCGATGCTTCTGTGTTCGTGTGAATCTGCACATAAGCAACTTTGCCATCGGGCGATTTCCCCGGTGCTGCGTTGGCCTTTGCAAACGCGTTTTTGCTCGTGACCTTGCTAGGCTCGGAATCTTTCTTGCCGAATAAACCCATAATTTTCTCCTTTTTTCAGTTAAGTTACACAATCTCTCACAAACAAAATCATACTAGCACAATGAATTGAATTTGTTAAAAATAAAACGATTTCCCGCTGTTTTTTGTGCCTGCACGGACCGCGAATCCGCTCTGAAGACCTGGGGAATGCCCTGAAATAGCGGCAGTGTGTAGGGAAATGTGGGTGACTCGGGGCATCAGGCGGTTTGATCGGGCTGCGGGGAAAGGGCAAATGGGGGCCGCTTTATGCATTCGCCGGCATCAGCTCTTCTTGAACACATCGACCTTGCTCGAGAATGTCAGGTCATAGGAATCGGTGTGCATCTGCTGGGGTTCTGGTTCCGGCGCAGGCGGCTTCTCGAGATCAGCGGCTGCCTGTTCGGCTTCTTCCGATTCCTTGAGGAGCTCATTGACTTCTTCGGTTTCGAGCTGCGTCGCGAGTGACAGCGAATTGGAGGTCTTGGGGGCATCCTGGGCTTTGTCAGCGCGGCCGCTCGACTTGTTTTTGCCTGATTTTCCCTTGTCGGCTTTATCCTGTTTGTCGGCTTTATCTGCCTTGTCTTTGTCTGCCTTGTCTTTGTCCTGCTTTTCTGATTTCTCAGGCTTGTCCGCTTTGTCGGGGCTGTCGGGTCTGGCTGCCTTTTCGGCGGTTTCGGGCTTATCTGCCTTTGAGGCTTTATCCGGCTTGTCTGAGGCATCGGCCTTGTCGCTCTGCAGGGCCGTCATGACCTTGGAGAGCGACAGCTCGCGGGTATTTTTGTCATCTTCGCTTCGCTTGTCCACCTGCGGCTGCTTTGTCGTCTGCGCGGCTTTATCGGCGTCGCTCTTTTCGCGCTTTTTAGCCTCGATCCGTTCGCGTTCCTTCTTCTGGTCGGGATATTCCGGCCTGTGATGATAGAAGGCATTGAGGATGCTCAGGTGAGCGTTTGCGATATCATTGAGGTCCTTGAGCGTGAGATCGCATTCATCGAACTGGCCTTCGGTGAACTTGTGGTTGATGAGCTTTCGGACGAGCACGAGTATTTTATCGGGGCTTTTGTCCGGCAGGGAGCGCACGGCTGCCTCGACCATATCGGATACCATGCAGATGCCCGTTTCGCGCGTCTGCGGCTTGGGGCCTGGGTATCTGTAGTCCTCTTCATGCACGCGATCCTGCTGATCCTTCGCATTCTCTTTGGCGCGCTGGTAGAACACCTCGATGCGGCTGGTGCCGTGGTGCGTGCCGATGAACTCCATGATATCCTGGGGGAGATGATATTTCTTTGCGATATCGAGGCCGTCGCGTTCGTGCGCCTTGAGGATGAGGGCGCTCATGTTGGGCTTGATTCGATTGTGCGGGTTGTCGCCGCGCTGATTCTCCGCAAAATACTGGGAGTTTTTGACTTTTCCGATGTCGTGATAGTAGCCGCCGACGCGCGCGAGGATGGCGTTTGCGCCGATGGCTTCGGCGGCGGCTTCATTGAGCGAGCCGACCATGATCGAGTGCTGGTAGGTGCCGGGCGCTTCGAGGAACAGGGTCTTGAGCGCGGGATGTTCGAGGTTTGACAGCTCCAGCAGCTTGTTGGACGTGACATATCCGAATGTGCTCTCGGAAAGCGGCAGGCCCATCGTCACGACACCCGTGGAAAGCAGACCGCTCGCAAAACCCAGAAGCGCCGTGATGACGTAATCGAGCTGGGTGAGGTTCGAGCCTCTGAAAAGATAGATGGCAAGCGCCGTGAGCGCGGACACGCATCCGATCATGATGCCGCGCTGGATCAGGATATTGCTGCGCTTGGGACGTTCCATGAGCAGGCTGCCCGCCATCGTGCTGACGACGGCATAAGGCAGGATGATGCCGAGGTCTTCGATGATGAGACCCGTGAGGATGATGCCGCAGACCGAGCAAAGGTAGGCGTAATACCGGTTGACAACGATGCGCATGAGCATCGGCGTGCTTGCAAACGGAAACAGCAGGATCATGGAGTACGGCCAGTGATAGACCGAATCAAGCGCGCTGCACAGGATCGTGAAGACCTTGAGGAACAGCGAGAAAATGAGGATGTTTGTCGCGAGAAAAAGGGCATCACGGCTCTTTTTGCGGCGGTTGGTCGATGCCATGATCGAGCGCCGGCATAAAAACACCATCAGGACGCCGAGGATGCCCAGCGCGCCCCAGTGCCCTGCCCGGTTGTCGTAGTCCGACTGTCCCTGCGCGAGCTTTTCAAAGATCTCGTAATGCACCGGCTTGATCGGGTTGCCGCGCGCGACGATCGTCTGCCCCTTCTTGAATTCCTCGATCACGCGCAGTTCTGCGGTCTTTTCGCTGACATTCTGGCGTTCGCGCTGCGTGGCGGCTTCGTCGTATTCGAGGTTCGTGCGGACGAACTGCCTGAAATAGCTGATGAACGATTCGGGCGCCTGCGGGAATTTTTCCCGCAGCAGCGTCTGAGTGAGCGTTTCGCTCGACTGCCTGGAGAGGATGCTCGCTTTCTCTGTCTTGTCTATCCGCTTCTGGCGTTTTTCCCCGGCATCGAACCACTGCATGATGAAGGCATCGAGCTCGTCGATCTCGATACGGCTCGAGACCGTGATCCGGCCGAGCGTGACATCGAATACCTGCAGCAGACCCTCTTCGAGCGCGTCCGAGAAGCCCTCCGAGACGAACCAGGCAAACAGGTCGTCCGGCATCTCATAGCCGAGTTTCTGCACAAACGCCTGCCTGTGCGCGTCGCTCCACGACTGAAGCGACTCGCCGATCTCCGCTTCGTTGAGTTTCCGCGTCGAGATATAATTTTCAAAGACGGATTCGTCTTTGAAGGGGGCGAGCAGGGCGTTTGCCCAGTCCTGCCTGTCCGTGTTTTCCGGTGCCAGGAGCGTCTTTTCCTCTTTGGGGACGTGCTTCGTCGCGAGCCGTTTGCGCTCGGCGGCCAGGCCGTCGCGCATGTATTCGAAGGCATCCCGGAACTTGCCGAGCGTCATCTCCTGGTAGGCGTTGTCCCATTTGAAAATGGGCAGGACTTCGGAGACGCGCTGCTCGCGGATCTTGTCGGTGGCTTCCTGGTCGATCCTGTCGAACGTGAAATCACGCGGGGCCTTGTAATCATGCGACGCGATCGAGCCGATCTCCGCCCATTCGATCTGCGTGCTGCGGTTTTCGAGATTGCTTCCGACAATGAAGATGACGGCCAGCATCATGAGTGTGATGCACGTGATGAGGAGCACCGGGTTGTCCAGGCTCCATGCGAGATAGCGCGATTTCTGCTTTTTTTTGCTGACTTTTTCGAAACTCAGGGATTCTCGCTGTCGGTGTTCATCCATGTTTGCCTCGCTGCGTGCATGACGTGACGATGGGGGCGGTGTGTTCAGGCGCGTGCATTTTCGTAGGCGCAGACGATTTTCTGAACGAGCGGGTGTCTGACGATGTCCTTTTCGGTCAGCTTGACGATCGAGATGCCCTCGACATCCTGAAGGATATCGACGGCCTGAGCCAGACCGGAACGGACGCCATCTGCAAGATCCGTCTGCGTGAGGTCGCCGGTGATGATGGCTTTGGAGCCGAAGCCCAGTCGCGTCAGGAACATCTTCATCTGTTCCTGGGTCGAGTTCTGCGCCTCGTCGAGAATGATGAACGCGCTGTTGAGCGTCCTGCCTCGCATGAACGCGAGTGGCGCGACCTCGATGGCGCCCTGCCCGATCCAGTGCTGCGCCCTGTCCACGTCGACCATGTCGTAGAGCGCGTCGAACAGCGGCCTGAGGTATGGGTTGACCTTTTCTGCCATATCGCCGGGGAGGAACCCGAGCCTTTCGCCGGCCTCGACGGCTGGGCGCACGAGGATGATACGCTTGACCTTTTTGCGCATCAGGGCGTCGACGGCAAGAGCCATGGCGAGATATGTCTTTCCGGTCCCGGCGGGCCCGACGCCGAACACGATATCGTCGCGCCGGATCGCATCCACGTACTGGCGCTGGTTTTCTGTCTTTGCCCGGATGGGGCGTTTGTCGCTCGTCATGCAGATGACATCGCGCGCGATTTCCGCGCCCTGTGCGCCTTTCTGATACTGAAGCTGCTCCGAGAACTCCGACACCGTGACTTCCCGGTTCGTCTTGGCGATCTCGTAAAGCGACACGAGCACGCGCTGTGCCGTCGCAAGCGCATCGCCGTTGCCTGTCAGACGGATCTGGTTGCCGTCTGTCTTGATTTCGATGTTGAGTTCCGTTTCGAGATAGCGAAGATTGCCCTCTCTCGATCCAAATAAAAGCCGCGCACTTGGCAGACTTGGAAATTCGATTTCCGTCCGTGCCATCCGTTGATCTCCACGAAAAATGATCTGAAAAGCCCCCGACCTTGTAGAATACGCCAAATCGCTTGAATTTGCCAGAAATACGCGCGCTGCTGTGATGGCGTTCTGGCGCGCCGCTATCGGGCTTTGCCCGATACGCGGCGCATGCGCCGGGCTATCGGCC
>JAFZFY010000406.1 GCA_017555665.1 Pseudomonadota bacterium
CCCCACGGCATCACGCACATCCCCACGGCATCACGCACATCCCCACGGCATCACGTGCAACCCCACGGCATCACGCATATCCCCACGGTGTATCACGCACATCCCACCGCATCACGTGCAACCCCACAGTCATGCCATGTGTAACCCACGGAAGCGCGCATTTTCATCAGATGCAACTCTTTTTATTACGCATCTCATGCGCTATGAGCTATCCTTGACAGGTCAGAATTTTTACAGGCCGCCATTCGGCAGCAACGCATTTTTTTTCAAGGGGACGTGACATGAAACTCAACCGAATCATTATGGCAACCGCTTGCCTGCTCATGGTTTGCGGCTGCGAAGACGACGCGCAAAAGTCTACAAGCAACCCATGTGACGAGATCACATGCAACGGACACGGCGTATGCAAGAGCGGGGGAAGCACCCTGACATGCGATTGTGACGACGGCTATCACGAAGAGATCAGTGATGACGGCACCCCGCTTTGCCGCGAAGACCAGGAAGAAGATGCCTGTGCCGACATCGACTGCGGCGGACACGGCAAATGCACCGCATCCGGATCGGACGCGACATGCGAATGCGACACGGGGTATGCGCTCGACACGAGCGGATCCGCACCGACTTGCAAAGAAACCGGCACCGCCACCGACAACGCCTGCCAGAACATCGACTGCGGCGGACACGGCAAATGCACCGCATCCGGATCGGACGCGACATGCGAATGCGACACGGGGTATGAACTCGACACGAGCGGATCCGCACCGACTTGCAAAGAAACCAGTACAAGCGAGCCGACCGTGAAGAGCTGCGCCGAAATCGACTGCGGCGGCATTGATGCCGGCAACTGCGTGGAGGAAGCAAACGGCGCATCCTGCGCATGCAAAGACGGCTATGTGCAAGTCGTGAACGCCGGCAAGCCGACATGCGTCCCCGAGACCGCCCCTGTCGATCCCGATCCCGGCGATGTCTGCAAAAATGTGACATGCAGCGGACACGGCAAATGCTCGATTTCCGATGGCGAAGCGACCTGCGAATGCGACGAAGGCTTTGAAAACAGCGGCGACCTTGAATGTACTGCCGTATCGGGAAGCACGCTTTGTGCCGATAAAAATGTCGACTGCGGCGGACACGGCAGATGTCTCGATCAGGATGACAAAGCGCTCTGCCTCTGCGATGACGGCTATCATTCCGTCGAAACATCCGACAGCAACATCTTTACCTGCGAAGCGGATGCCCCCCAGGCGACCTGCGACGGCATCGACTGCGATGCGCACGGCAAATGCGCCATCCGCAACGACAAGCCCGTCTGCGATTGCGATTCGGGCTATCAGAACGAAGGCGACACGCACTGCAAAAAACAGGGCAACGATTCGGGCGGCCACGCCAACGGCGGCGAGGTCAAAGACGCGTGGGGGCTGATTTGGGACAAGGAAGACCGCAAAGCCGCGACGCACGAAAAAGCCACAGAAGACTGCAAAAAGGATGGCGGCCGCCTCCCCACGCCGACAGAGATTTACCGTATTGCCGGCGAATCCGGCGGTGTCTGGACCGGCAAAGAGACCAACAAGATCTGGACTTCATACAACTATCTCAACGACATGATGGAAGCCGTCTACCCCGCAGACGGCTCCCTCGAAGAGACGCTCCGGACAAAAGCCGTCACCTACCGCTGCGTCTGGGATTCGCAACCGAAACCCATCACATTTACCGGCACCAATTGCAACGGCGATTCCCCCGATAACGCCTGCCTGAACATAAAGGTCAACAAGGTCAACTACACGATCGATGCCAAAGACCGCATGCCGCAGCACTGGTTCCAGGCTGCCGAGGAATGCCGCGCCGTCGGCGGCCGCCTCCCCAAAATGACCGAACTCAACGACCTCATCTGGGCTGGCGCTGAAAACGGCTCCGACGAATACCTCTGGACATGGGATGCCGCCTATGCCAGCGAAATGTTCGCCCCCATCGTCGTCCGCTGGAACGACGTTCAAGACACGAGTTATGCCATCACCGGAAAGAGCGTCACGCACACCTCCGAATACAACAACAAGGCAATCGCCTGGTACAACGCCACGGCGAGCAAATCACTCGCCAGATTCCGATGCATCAGCGAGCCTGTCAGCCTGACAGACGGCAAGCCAAAGTTCCCGCAGCCCAAGACAGAGCAAGCATTTCAGGTCGATCCGCTCCTCTATATCGATCCCCGCCCCCGGGATGCCAACAGCTACTGGGAAGCCTCATGGGACTGCATGGCCAACAACGGCGGCAAACTCGCCTCGGTCGATGAAGTCACGGCCGCCATTCGCAAAGGCCTCGTCAGCACCACGACATCATGGATCCTCACATCCTCGCTCTCCGGCGCAAAGACCGTCCTCGTCCGCTGGGATACCGACTTCATCGTCCCCTACTGGAACCTCAAGGACAACATCAAGGTCATCGCGATCAGTGCCTCGAACAAATATCCCTATTTCTGCGCCTATCGCCCCAACCGCGAGTGGAACAAGGATGTCCTCAACGACCTCGAAAACCTCGCCGAGAGCGGCGAGGTCTTCAAAAATGACAACATCATCACGCATTATGTGATGAACAAGGCGGGCGATTCGACAGGCCCCAATCTCTTCAAGGATTCGCAGACCTCGACATACAGAGGCATGATGCTCCCAACAAACGAAGAGCTGCTCTACGTCATCCGACGCGCGCTTCCCGGCGGCAGCAACGCCTATATCAGAACATCGTCCGTCCTCTCGTCAGGAACCTCCATGCAGTCCAACACGATCCGCTGGAAAGGCGATGGCTCCCTGACCTACAACCCCCTCAGCAACACCAACACCAAGGGGCAAGCCTGGAGCGTGAAGATGGGCTATCGCTCCTATATTTCGAGCATCATCCGCTGATCCGAATTCGATTCGGCACATACACGGCATCGGCGAAGCATCCGCAACGTCGGTGCCTTTTTTTATCGGCAAGGACGCGCACCAGTCTTTTGGATCTGGGCAGGGGGAAGCCTCCCCCTGCGCGGCTATGTGCTCGCCAGCCAGAGCCGTGTCACGTCTCCGGCCGGCTCCGCGCATACGCCGCTACCCCCTCGGCACGCGCCGTGAGTGCGCCGGAACACGACAGGCATGCATGCGCACAAAGCCTTGCAAACACATGCGCAAAGCATGTCCATACCCGGCAGTATCGGGAACATCCAAAGCCGTGTTCACGCCTGCCAGCGGTCAAGCGCATCTTCTGCGGCAGCCTGCTGCGCTTCTTTTTTGTTCCTGCCACACCCGCTGCCGGCCGCTTTGCCGCCTAAGAAAACAGCCACTTCAAATGTCGGCGCATGCGTCGGCCCAGTCTCCCCGATGACCTCATACCGGATATCGAGATGTTCCGCCTGCGCGAGTTCCTGAAGCCTTGTTTTCGCATCACGGGGCAACCAATCCCCGTCGGGATCGGCCAGAAAAGCTTTGTGGAAGCGCGTGACAAACGCGCGTGCAGGCTCGATGCCGCCATCGAGATAGATCGCCCCGATGACCGCTTCATACGCATCCGCAAGCGTGCCCGGACGCATCATGCCAGACACCTGGACTTCCCCTTTCCCCATCAGGATGTGGTCTTCAAAATCGAGCTCACGCGCCAAAATACAAAGCGCCGCCTCACATACCAGACGGCTTCTGATACGCGACAACTCGCCTTCCTGATAGTCGGGATGGTGCCTGAACAAGATATCGGCAATCACGAAATCTAGGATCGCATCCCCAAGAAACTCCAAGCGCTGGTTGTCTTTCTTATGCGCGCCGTGTTCAAAATCATACGAAGGATGCGTCAGCGCAGATTCAAGCAGGCTGCGATCACGAAAAACGTAACCCAGCTTTTCTTCAAACTCACGCAGCGACATCAGCACCCTTCTTGCGCTTTCCGGCGACGCGCCTTCGAGATCACACGGCGCACCTTGAACAAGAGTTCGGCAGACTGGAACGGCTTGTCGATATAATCATCTGCGCCATACATCGGAGAACTCATCCGGTTAAGAGACTCGCCGATTCCGGTAAGCATCAGGACACCGATATCAGCCACCGCCTTGTCTGGATTCGTCCGGATCTGCCGCAGGATCTCCCACCCGGTCAGCACCGGCATCATCACGTCCAGGATCACGAGATCCGGCATTTTCTCATATATGGTTTCCAGCGTCTTTGCCCCATCATTGGCTTCAATGATGTCGCATTCAAAGCTCTCCAGCGTGAGATAGACGAGGTTTCTCAGATCGGGGTCATCATCTGCGATCAGAATCAACGGTCTGTCAGCCATAACAATCACTCCTATAGAATGCTTCTCGCGCGTTCCGCACGTTTCAAAAAGTCATCAAGACCCTGCACGCGGTAGATATGCCAGCGCAGCTTGATCCGCTCCATTTCAAACACCATGGGGAGCATCGTTTCTTTTTTTCCATCGCCAGCGGGCATGCGCACGTTGACATGCACATACGAATAGCCGCCTTCTTCATCGATCTCGGCTTCCACGACCTCGTAATATTTTCCATGCCTGTTATACCATTCCGAACGAACGACACCGCCGAGGCGCTTCAGGCCTGTGCAGACTTTCTCGCCATCACAGAACTCGCGGATCACGCGATCATCCCCTGTCGGCAAACTGGCAAACAGCCGAGTCACAGCCGTGATCTCCGGCTCAAAGACCAAATCGCACCCGTCGGCAGTAAGCACCACACCCGCGAATGCCAATCCTAGCCATACAGCCCTCAAATTCATCGTTTTCCTCACATCATGGCGTGAAGCCTGTAGGCAAACATCGGATCATCGTATTTGAATTCCACCAACTGATCGAGCACAAAATCTCCAAAGTTGTAATGCCCCGGCGACACCTGAGAAAAGTCGGTCCCAAAGATAAAGCGCAGCGCTTTCCGATAGGCCTTGTTGAGCTCATCCGGCTGAATCGCGATCTGATTCATCGCCGGCCCATAGAACCGCTCCGTGACGACATCGAGCGCCTCCTGCAGGCACATGCCGTCGACGATGCCCCCACGGTGAAGCATCGGGAACACCTCGCGCGTATCGACATTGAAACAGCGCAGGCTCCACTCTGAAAATGCAAAGATGAACCACTCAAACCCGGTATTGCCGCTTGCCAGAAGGATAAAATAACACATCCGAAGCTTTTGTTGGACGTGACGGCGCAGCATTTCAAACGTCATGTGCTGGCTGAGCTGCGTCAGTATCGGCATCGTCAGGGAACCGAGACGGCGCCAGCGCACGACCGGGATATAGTCGAGCAGGTATTCCTGAACATCCGGTTTAAGCGACGAAAGCGCACGTTTCCAGTGATCGACTTCGTCGGGATCACGCAGAAACAGGCAGAATCTCATGCCCGCGTTCTGATCGACAGCCGCAAGGCCGCGCAGCACATCGTCATCCGGCGCATTCTCCGCCATCACTTCCTGCGCGAGATGCGCGGATATCGGCTTCGCCTTGAGCGAGACAGCTTCAAGGCGCATGATCATCTCTTCATAGAAGAGATTGCGCTCGTTGTTCTGGCGCGTTTCGTTGTTCGTCTCGAAGATCTGCAGAAGGATACGCGCCTGGGAAAAATCACCGTTGGCAAATTTCTTTTCGATGAGCGAGAGGACTTCTGCGCCCTTCTCGTTCACATTTTCAGCGCCGCTGAAATAGCAGAACAGGAGCTCGCGAAGTATCGTGAGCTCGGCTTCGCTGAGCTGCGCCTGCGCGGGCAGATGCTCATTTTCGATCAAGATCGAGAGATACGCGCGCATCGCGGAGACATCCGCCCCGTCCACGCCCATCTCCGAAAGCACAATTTCGGCAAGCACATCGAGGGCATCAATATTTTCCCCTTCGTTGCGCTTGATAATGGCTTCGTATTTGACGGCATATTTTGGATATGCGGCATCAAGGAAACGGCTCAGATAGCCACTATCCTCAGGTAAGACCTTGACACTACGCATCATCTTTTCAACCAGTCGTCCAAACATCGAATTGACCAACCCCCGCAAGAGTTAAATAAGACCTTTGGAAAACATATCACCAGCAACCGGTTATGACAAGTATTTGACCTTTCATAAGCCAGAGTGCGCAAAAATGCGTGCGCGGGCGTATGGCGGCAGCCATAGCCCGCGCGGCGGCGCGTATCGCAGCCATGCGAAGCGCCGCCCCCAAAACCGCTAAAAATCAGCGTTCTATGCCGGTGAAATAGACCGAGACATTCTCGTATTCAGCGATCGCATGCGCTTCTTTCATGAGCATGACGCCCGCGAGTCCCGCGCTTCCCGTCGCAGAGGGCTGAATCGCCGTATGCTGATGGGCGAGCGTGTGCGCCGCTTCGAGATGCGCCTCATCGGCGATGAGGGGGATGCCGCCGGTGCGCAGCATGGTGCAGATGATCGCGTACCAGTCGTAAGTCTCGTCATCGAGGATGCCGTGCGCGACCGAGTGCGGCGTGCTTTCCCAGGGCCACATAAAGGCGGTCTTGTTGGCAGCGGCATAACGAATCACGGACTGGACAGCCGTCGAATCCCATGCGGCACGGATGCAGTCGGCCATCACGAGGCGCTGTGCGATCGTGCCGGCATCGTGAAGGGCGGCACGCGCCTCGAAAGACATGTCATCTTCAAACGGCTTGAATTCGGGGAACGGCAGGTTGCGGAGCCTGGAATCGATGACCTGAACGATGCGGTCATAGGCGCGTGCGAGCGGGAACGCCCCGCGCGTCTGCACCGTGTGGAATCGCGGCAGAACCGGAAGCGGATCATAGCGCATCACGTCCGCGAGCGCCTGTGCGGAACTTGAGGCGAGCGCGCCGCCGCCGACCTGAACGAACATGTGATGGCAGCTCTGATTCTCCTCGTGCCAGCGGTCAAAGATCTCATAGGCGAGCGTCGAGCCGCCCTCGATCGTCAGGCCGTTGTCGGGCCCCTGGCAAGTAAAGGGGATCGCGCCCTCCCTCACGGCATCGAGCGAGCGGAGATAACACGGATCTCCAAGCTCGCCTTCACGACGCTCGCAGACATGGAGATTTGCCCCAAGCGCCTTGAGGCGCGTGACGACGCTCTCCTCGGCATCGGTCGGGATATAGACCTCAAGACGCGCGCCTGCCGCCTTGCTCACGACTGCCGCCGCAAGCGCCGCATTCCCGCAGCTCGCGATCGCAAACGGCTTCGAAAGGCACTCGTTTGACAGATTGAGCAGGATGCCGAACAGATGACGCGCCTTGTGCGATCCGGCGACGTTGTGCGTCTCATCCTTCACAAACAGCTTCTGCATCGGGTCAAAGCCGAGCTTGAGGGCAAGCTCCTTTTCGATCGTCAGCGGTGTCTCGACAAAACCAGTCCCGTCAATCGCCTGAAGCTTGCCGTCGAGGCGCGCAATCTTTTCCAGATAGTCGATGTCTGTCTGGCGGCTGTTCAGCGTCCGATGATAGGCGAGCAAGCGATGACGATACCGGACAAACGGATTCTTGGAATCCTCAAGCTTGCTGCGCTGCCAGAGCTGCGGCGTGATCACATGCTTCTTCTGCAGGATATGGTTGACATTCGGCATGCAGTCGCGATTCGGGCAGGAAAATGTCGTCGTGTCATAGGCGTGGACGCGCGTGCCACAGCCTGTGCATGAAATATAGTGATGCTGGGGGATCATAAATGCTCCTGATTCAGTTCAACTCGAAAAATGCCCTTCAAATCAGTCCGGCATGGGATCTTCGCCGGCGCGGTCGATCGCATACCTGGAAACACCCGTCGTCGCAATTTCGCTGTGCAGGCCGTATTTCTGCGAGACCTGCTCGAATTCGTCAAGCACAAGGCGCATGACCTCGCGTTTTTTGCGGAACGGCATGAACGCGGACTTGAAGCCGTCCACGACCAGACGCTTGACCTCGTCATACGTCAGATGGAACACCTGACAGACGAGCTTGTATTCTTCCGTGAGCGTGGTGTCCGTGACGAGGCGGTTATCCGTATTGAGCGTGATGCGAAGTCCGAAATCCATGTAAAACTTGAGCGGATGGTTCTCGATGGCATCGACAGCCGCCGTCTGGACGTTGCTCTTGAGGCAGACTTCAAGCGGGATCCTGTGATCGTTGATATAGTTGAGGAGATCGCCATTTTCGCGCAGGCGTGTGCCGTGCCCGATACGGTGCGCGTTGCACTCGTGGATCGCCTGATGGATCGATCGCGGCCCGTAGGCTTCGCCTGCATGGACAGTCGAATTGAGGTTATTCTTGCGCACATACAAGAAAGCCTCGGCGTGCCTTTCTGCCGGGTTGTTGATCTCGCCACCGGCGAGGTCAAAGCCGACGACGCCTTTGTTTTTGAAGGCGACGGCGAGTTCCGCAAGCCGAAGCGAGGTCTGCGGCGGCAGATGGCGGAGCGCGCAGATGATCTGACCGCTCATGATGCCATATTTTTTCTTGGCCTTGCGAAGCCCAGCCGCCACGGACTCGACGATCACGGGCAGGGAAAGGCCGTTGCGCTGATGCAGCAGCGGGCTGTATCGCACTTCGATATAACGGCAGTTCTCGAGCGCGGCATCTTCCGCAAGCTCAAATGCGGTGCGCGTCAGCGCCTCCTCATCCTGGAGGACGAGACAGGTCGTGTCGAATACGCGCAGATAGCTCTCCAGATTCTCGTGGATGCCGCCGATGTTGAGGATCTCCTTGAGGCGAAGGGGCTCGTAGGCGGGAAGCGGGATGTTTCGTTCCCTGGCGAGTTCGATAAGTGTCTCGATACGCATGGAACCGTCGAGATGAACATGAAGATCTGTTTTGGGGATATCATGCAAAAAAGCTTCTGGCAGCTGGGTCATATGGAACTCCTTAGGGTCGGAAATGTAGAACAACTGGTCCGTTGACCATTCTGTCGAATCTAATGCGCGATCGCTCGTAAATGCAAATTATTTATACAGCAAATTAGGATACACACTTGTAGGCGATTCGCCCACACGCAAAAATCAGCCGCCGCCATCGCGTCCCAATCGCGCGTATCACGGCGCATCGGAAGCGCCGTGTATGCGAGCCCAAACGTCCTCAAAGTGCCGTCATTACGCGATGCGATGCGCGTGTGTGTCGCCGTGAGCAGCCGTCTATCCGCCAGGGACACGGATATAAAAAATTGAAACAGGCGCGGATTTCGCATATTGTAATCGCTTCGAGGCGTTCTCTCCTCGCCCTATGACCTTTTCAGACAAAGGAGAAGTCCCATGAAAGCCAAATCAAGTGCATTGAGATATATCTGTCGTGCAGGTCTTGCCATGCTCTGCGTGCTTCTTCCGGCGCAGATCGCCACAGCGCAGACAGATCCCGCGCCAGGCGAAGCCGGCGCAAACACGGACGCAGCCAAAGCCGCCGCCCCCAAGAGTTACAAGAGCTTTTCGCAGATGGTGATGACGATGCCCGGCGTGGCAAACGCTCAGGCCAATGCGCAAGCGAACGCCGCAAAGCCCGAAGTGACGGCAGACGGCAAGGGCGTCGTGCATGCAGACGCGCGCCAGTATGTGGATGCCGTTCAGGCGTATTACGACAAAGCGAAGACGTATTCAGCGGCATTTTCTCAGGATTACGAGACCGTCGACGGGATCAAGAAGACCTCCTCAGGTGTCGTGTGGTTCAAGAAACCGGGCATGATGCGCTGGGATTACGAAACGCCCGAGGCGCGATTCCTGATCAGCGACGGCAACTCGCTTTGGAGCTGGGAACCGGTATATCGCCAGTACTGCAAGCAGGATCTCAAGACGAGCCAGCTGCCGACGGCGCTGTCATTCCTGACGGGTCAGGGCAAGATCGAGGATGAATTCTCGGTCAAGCTCGGCAAAGCAGACGGCAACCAGATCACGCTCGACCTGACCCCGGTCAAGCCCTCGATGGCTTACGAGCGCATCAAATTCGAGATCCTCATGCCGACGGCCAAGGTTTATCGCGCGACGATCTATGACGCGATGGGCAACCTGAACCGGATCACGTTCAAAAATCCGGAGATCAACTCGGAACTCGATAACAAATCGTTCCACTTCGATCCGCCGGCAGATGCCCAGCACATCTGCAAATAGACCCGCAGGGATTTTCCAGAGCTCACACGCCGCTTCGCGGAGCCCTCTCCTGTCTGGAGAGGGCATTCGATCCGCCGGCAGATGCTCAGCATATCAGCAAAGGCCATAGGCAGTAGTTAGCCGCACAGGAACTTTTGCCCTGAGGGGATATAAATATTCGACTGCTTATAGGCGCGAAAATAGTTGCAACGCTCATGATTAAAGGGCGGTTGAACTGCGCCAGATAGCCATGTTTTTATGCGCATAGATTTTAAATTGCGGATAAACATGTTATATAGCAGAAGGCGATTTATTTAAGCCTTACGATGATTTTTAAGAGGTTTTCCATGCGCAAGATCAAGAAGATATTTGTAGTGGCGACATGTCTGGCGTTCATCGGATGTGCCGAAGCCACCTATGAAGGCTATACAGAGTCAGGAACCACAGACCCCGGTCAAGAGCAGCCGAGCACGCCGTCGACGCCCAGCACGCCCAGCACGCCGTCGACGCCCAGCACGCCGACAACGCCGACAACCCCCAGCACGCCGACAGACCCCAGCACGCCCAGCACGCCGACAACGCCTGGACAGGGCACGGATCCCGTCGAAGTCGATGACACCATCATCGATCCCAACGAAGTGAACGCCTCGTACAAAAAGTGTTACGGCAAAGAGTGGCGTTATTGGGATAACGGCAAGATCATGAGCACGACATGCAAAGACGCATGCGACGACAACGAGGGCTGTATCAGCCTGAAATATCCCAGTTCCTGTGAGGAGCCGATCGCCCTCAATGAGAAGGGCGCCAAGGGCTCGACCCTTTCCGGCACGGATTACACCGCATCTGTATGCCCTACAGAACTCTCGACCACCATGGGCGTCGTGTCGTTTACAGTCCCGAAACTGGGATTTTACAAGATCTCGATCACCACAGAGAGCAACACGTGGGGATACATCATCGCCAAGAGCTGCGATCCAGTGGATGAAGTGACCTATAACTGCAACGAGTCTGCGCCAAGCGTGGCGTTCACCATGATGCTTGAGCCAGGCACCTATTACGCCTTTGTAGCCCCTCAAAGCCTCCTGGCCACCCATTTCGATTTCCGCATGACAGTCACTCCGACGGAGTATGACAAGTCGATCTGCGGCTCGGCAGGCGAATCCGCAAAGCTGCTCACGCTTACAGAAGACTCGCAGGAAATTTCGGGAACCATCACGAACAAGACATCCAGCTCCTATGCCGAAGGCATGGGGTGCATGAACACGACCTCTCAGGGGCCTGAAGATGTTTACATGTTCTCCCTTTCCTCTCAGGCAAAAATCTCTGCATTCGTACAGGTCTTAACAGAGGACGAAAATGTCCCCAAATCTGCGGCCTTGTATATCAAGAATTGCAGCGGCGGCTCTCCGATCATCACAGCATGCTCCGAGTCAAGAGAGCAGCCGCCTTCGCTCATGCTCGGCACGACGCTTAAACCCGGCGACTATCTGCTCTATGTCGATTCCGGCGACAAAGCCTTCAGTTACAACCTTGAGATCGAGAAAGAGTGATTCTTGTCTGTCACGGCTCAGCTCAATCGTAACATCTGAAGCCGGTCAATGACAAAATTGTTTGACCGGCTTTTGACAATCGTGTACAATGCTTCCCCGTTGACGCACCGCAAAGGTGCAGATGCTCCGTGATCGTCTAATGGCAGGACATTGGCTTTTGGTGCCAAGTATCTAGGTTCGAATCCTGGTCGCGGAATAAGCCGCAGTCTTTGACTGCGGTTTTTTTTTGTCCCACACCTCCCCCGCCGCTATCGCGGCCCCCCGCTCCTGTCTGGCAAGGGGCGTGGGTTCGCTGACGCTCCCCCATATTTGAGCGTCCCCCAAAACAGAGCCTGCCCATCCCAAACGGCTCCCCCACAAAAAAAGCCACAAAAAAAGCGCCCCGAAGGGCGCTCGCAAATATCTTAGAACGGCTTATGGCTTGAAGCAGGCAGGGCCGACATAACCGTACAGGCCGTCGACCTGGACATATCTCCAATTCTTGGCAGAGATGACTCTCGCCTTGCCCTGCGGCACGGACATGCCTTTCTGAGCCGGCGCGAACATCGTGCCGGGGCCGAGTCTCGGCGCTTCCCCAGCTTTCTGCCAGACGCTGCCATTTTCAAGAACCCAGTCTTCTTCCGTGACCGTCAGCACCTGAATCGTCGTGCCCTGCCTGATCTCTTTGACCAGCCCGAACTTGCTCGCAGGCCCCTGGCGCATGACGCAGCCCTTCTTTGTCTTAAAGCTCTCGCCCTTCACGAGGTTCGCCATGACGTTGTCTTTCTGCGCATAGAGCCTCGCTTCGGTCAGGCGGTTGTTGCCGGCCACGACAGGCGCGACGGGCGCCGTCTTTCCTTCGGGTGCCGTCTTCTGGGCCATCTGATTCTGTCCATCTTCTTCAAACATCGGAATGGAAATCTCTCCGCCAGGATCAAAAACCCTCAGATCCCCATCCGGGTCTTCCTCGGCAACATTATCCCCCTTGAGTTCCTGGATCTCAAAAGCATCCGCACCCGTCGCGGCAACAGGCACCATCTCGGGACATTCCTCGTGCCCGGCAACGACAGACGCAATAATCGCGGCGATGCCCACGATGAGCGCAGCCGTGATCGCGTAAGCGATGAGCTTCTTCTTCTGTTCCGGCGCGAGGTCGTTGTTGATATCGGAAGACACGACATGCGCAGACTCGTCCGGCTGTCTGCGGTCCGAACGGCGCGATGCCAGCGTCCTCACCTTGGACACGACATTCTGGCAAGCCGATTTCACGCTTTCCCAGACGAGATGGAAACCGCCGCTCGGCACACGGGCAAACGAACCGGAACCGACAGGCAATGGCCCGGACATATCCCGCGATGAATCCTCATCAAAAAAGCTTTCATTCAGGCTTGCGCACGCCGAATATGTGGCAGACACGCCCGCCGGCTCCGAAAAGTCATGCTCATCCGAAAGATCGACCGGCAGTTCCAGCGGGCAACTATCCGTGGCGTGTTCCGGCGCATCTATCAGCAGATCCTCCTCCTCATCCAGAGAATCGATAATGGATTTCTTGTTCTCAACCGGCTTGCCGTAAAGTTTTGACAGCAGATCCTCAAGTTCCTTGCTCTGACGCAGCGATGACTGATTCTGTTCTTCTCTCATCTCCCCTCCATCCGTAGATTTAGAACGCACTGCAGACCGCAGTTCCTGTGACGACCGCCTCGACACGGGGTTCTCGGTGATCAGCCGCTCAACAGCAGGCTGCCTGCCGCTGAGACTTGAAAGATTCATCGACTCAGCCCTATAGGGCCGTTTTGCCTGAACATCCGGAAGGGATGTCGCCGAAATAGCTGACTTGTGGCGAATGCGCATGACTCCCGACGGCGAGCAAGCCGCTCGCTGCACATGCATTTCTTTGGAAGATAGGCGCGCACCGCAATAGATACAAAAACGCTGTGCCTCGACATCGGCACCACACTGCGGACATTTCATATTTCCGTCCCTGGCCTGCTTGTGACTATGAACGAGCCGTTCCCTCTGACTCCACGCACAAATCTACACAACATTTTTTTTTGTGCAAAAAATAGGGGTTTGGTGTATGGCATAATGTGCTGTGCAAGCATCGGGCACAGAGTGAATCCACCGGGTGTCTTCAGACATGCCAGACATGATTTGAGACATTGAGCCAAGACAGCAAAGCCACATCCACCCACATCTATCTCAGTCATAGATTTATGGTCGATAATATGCTAAATAGCATGCGTTGGACTGTGTGAATATCCAGGATCTATGTTGGGGCAGAAATCACAAACCATATCCATCGCGGGAATCATCAGCGTGGCCGTGATATCGGCGATCGGCGGCGGCGTGGCGGTGGCGTGGCTAGGCGCAGACAAGCCGATGTCCGAGTGCGCGGAATGCCCCATCTGCGAGCCGCCAGCCCCGCAAGGCGCCATTCATCTGAGCCAGCTCGACGCGGCCTCTCGCGAGCGTCTCCGCGAAGAAGTGCAGTCGGAGATCCGTGAAGAGACACGTGCGCAGTGGCTGGCAGAATTCCGCGAGCAGCATCCCGAGCAGTCGTGTCCGGAGCCCGCCCCAGAACCGTTGCGCCCGATCGCGCGGACAGTCCCCAGCGTCGCGCCCAACCCGCTTCCCCCGACGCAGAAAATCGAGCGCGATGCAGGCGGCATGAAGATCCTCCGCCAGACATTCTCCACCGCCATCGACCACCGCCTGCCCATCGACGAGCGCGATGTGTTTTCGGTATCGGACGCGTCCGTGTTCTGCTTCGTGGAGATATCTGCCGCCGATGCGGAAGACCGCATGATCACGATCCGTTTCACGCATTCGACAGGGCTTGCGCAGTCCTATTCCCTGCCCGTAAGCCAAAGCCCTGCCTGGCGCACGTGGTCGAAGCTCAACCTGACCAAGTCGATGACCGGCACATGGCTTTGCGAGATCTTCAACGAAGACAACGTGCTGCTCGCGAGCAAGACATTCGCAGTAGTAGACTGACACGCCTTCTGTCCAGGAGTGTTTTTGCTGATTTTTGAGGGCTTCGGCCTATGTGCCTGACGGCACATACGGCCTTCGGGACCGCCCTATGGCGAAGCCATACGGGCGGTCAAATTTATGCCGGGCGTATGCGCAGCATAGCCCGGCAGGCGCGCCGTATGCGCCACCGGCGCAAAGGCCGCGCCAAAAAAAAAGCCGTGTATGCACACGGCTAAAGTCGGCATCGCTCGCATTCTAGAGCTGCATCGGCATGATAATGAAGTCGACTTTGTCCGAAGACACGTCGCGAATCACAGCCGGCGAATCCGAATCGAGAATCTCGAGAGAAACATCGTCGCAATCGATGACGGAGAGGATCTGATCGATATAGCGCCAGTTGAAACCGGCCTCGACAAACACGCCTTCCGCATAATCGACATCCATGTAGTCTTTCATGCTCGAGGTCGTTTTCTGATCATCGGAAGTGATCTCAAGGCGATTGAGCGTGAGCGCGACACGGATGGTACCGGTCTTCGCGGTGAAGATCGAGGCACGCCGGACGATCTGCTGGAAAGCCTCGCGGTTGAGGATGGCGCGGTGCTCGAGATTCTGCGGAATGACCTTGGAGAAATCGGGGAAAGAGCCGTTGATGAGGCTGATATAGAACGTATTGTCGCCGAGGCGGACACCGAACTTGCTGTCATCCACGTCGAAATAGACATCGGCGCAATCGATATTTTTCTGCAATTCGTTGATATTTTTCTGGAGTTCGGTGAGGCCCTTCTTGTGAATGACCACGCCCGAAACGAACGGCGAAGGGAGCACGCCGTTGATATTGACGGTCGATTCGGCGCGAGAGAGGCGGTGACCGTCGGTAGAGACCATCTGGATTCGCCCGGATTCGGTAATGGTCATGAACGCGCCCGTAAATTCAGCGCGTGTATCGTCCGCAGAGATGCTGAAGATCGTCTTGTCGATCAGTTTTCTGAACTCGACAGCGTTCATGGCAAGCGTGGGCTTGACTTCCCATTCGGGGACGCCCGGATATTCGCTGAGATCGTTTGCAGGGATACGCGCGGCGAAGTTCCCGCACTTGATGAGGATCATGGGACCCTCGCTGGCGACCGTGACTTCGGCATCCTTGACGAGGTTCTGGACAGTGCTGAGCAGGCGCTGGGAGTTGATCAGGACAGTGCCTTCCTCGATGATATCGGCCTCTTCAGTCACGCGCAGCGTATTGTCATAATCCGTACCGGTAACGCGGATCGTCTTACCTTTTGCCTCGATCATGCAGCAGCTGAGGATCTGAAAGCTGCCACGGATGGGACATACACCGTCAACACGCTTGAGGACTCTCGCGAGCCTGTCTCTGTCCAAAGAAAACTTCATATATTTCACCCCTTTAAACCATATAGCCTGCCCTATCGCAGACCTAATTTTGCGGCAGGCATTTTCGCCATTTAGCCATGATACGTCAAGCGAAAACACACGCCTGCTTTTCAGACATGCCGCTGTTCCGCCTTACAGAAAACGCCGCAGACGTTTCGTATTTGTAGCCCCCGATGGGCGTATTGCGCCTATCGGGGGGCCCACCAACGTCATAGTTTTTGTACGATCCGCGCTCTGGCGACAAACAAGAGATATTGTCGGCACGCGCAAATGCGGTTATTATAATTATAGGAATTGACGTTCGAAGAGGAGGAACAGCGATGGCCAAAGAAGTACTAAAAAGCAGACCGACAAACAGCCAGACGACGAGCAACCAGACGGCGAGCAGCACGCGCCAGTCAACCGTGCGCGCGCTTTCGCAGAAAGGCAGCCACGCGACGCGCACCCCGGTGAAACAGACGGATCCGATCGGAACCGCCCATGTGACCGTCAGCGCCCTGAATGTCCGTGACGGCGCAGGACAGAATTACAAGCGCATCGGCGGTCTTACCGAGGGCAAGACCGTCCAGGTCTACGAAGAAAAAGACGGCTGGCTGAAGATCAACTACGGGAGCGGTTACGGCTGGATCGCGAAGCAGTACACGGATTACAAATCGCCCGAACCTGCCGTGACAGAGACACCGGCAGCGCCCGAACAGCCCTCGCAGCCGACAACGCCCGAACAGCCGACGACCGAGAAGAAATACATCGTCACGACAGACGCGCTGAACCTTCGCGACGTGCCCGGAAATGGCGGCACGCCGGCCGCCGGATCGACCGTGTATCTGACGATCCCCGAAGGCACGAAGCTCGAAGTGCTGGGCGAACAGAACGGCTGGTACAAGGTCTCTTATGGCGGCGTGACCGGCTGGTGCTGCGGGCAGTACACCGCCGCCGCGCCCTCGGAAACCACGCAGCCCGGCGGACAGACGCAGACACCTGCCAATGACAAGAAATACGTCGTCACGACAGACGCGCTGAACATGCGCGACGTGCCCGGAAATGGCGGCACCCCTGCCGCCGGATCGACCGTGTATCTGACAATCCCGGCCGGCACAAAGCTCGAAGTACTGGGCGAACAGAACGGCTGGTACAAGGTCTCTTACGGCGGGAAGACCGGCTGGTGCTGCGCGCAATTCACGGCCCCATACACCGCGCCCAGCGTGGCGAGCGGCGCACAGCAGGCTGCCGCCGATTACGCGCACAGCTTCCTCGGCAGGACGACCAAAGATCTCGTCGGCACACTGCCTTATCTCCAGGATCTGAGCTGCTATGGCGGCACAAACAACGGCTACGACAACAACTGCGCCAACTTCGTATCCGCGATCCTTCAGAATTACAACCTGCTCAACAAGCACTACATCAACATATCGGGCATCACGTCGGGCATGCTCTCTTTCGGGTATCAGAAAGTCTCGCGCGCCCAGGCGCGCCCGGGCGATGTCTGGTGCAGCTCCGGCCATACCGAGATCGTGTACAAAAACAACAGCGGAAAGATCACGCTCGTCGGCTCGAACAACGGCGGCGACGATGTCCAGGAAATTTCCGAAGACAGCTGGAGCGGCAATCAGTCCAATTCCACATTCTATCAGCTCCCATAAGCATCCGCCCTCATCTCGCCAAAACGTGCGGGCATCGCACATGCCGGTATGCCCGCACGTCAGCGGTGTGATCTGCCGAGAGGGTGGTTGATATATTTTGATGCATTTTACACACACAAAAACAAGCATCACACACGCGAAATCATCCCTGAACACACATCAAACACTTAATATTCGTGATAAGATTCGCCACATTACCTGTTTCAACGCGGCGCAAATTCGGTATCACAAGGTATCATTCTATTCAACTGCCTACACGCCTTTTGGGAACGTTCTCTCCCTGAAAATCACGAAATACACACAGATTCTATCGCCCCAATGCCGTAAACAGAACTAAAATTATTGCAAAAATCACAAAAGCTGTAATACTATGATTCAGGAATGATGGATATATTTTCCATATTTGTACACCCACAATAATTCAATCCTTCAGGCAGTCATGATCAAGAATGATCTTGTGGATGCTGTGCGCGACGAGATCGGCGGCTTCAGCACAAAAGAGATATGGACGTATGTGACCTTTGTGTTCGACGAGATCAGCAGCGCACTCGAACGCGGGGAAAGCGTGAAGCTCACGAAGTTCGGCACTTTCGAGCTCCATGAGCGCAAGGCGCGCATCGGCAGGAACCCCAAGACGCTCGAAGAAGCGGTCATCACGGCGCGAAAAGCAGTCAAGTTCCGGTCGAGCAACGCAGTAGACAACACCCTGAACCCCAAATAACCGACGATATCGCATCCCCTCCACAAAAACTTAGGCTCTGTTCTGCGACTGTGGATATGGCAAATTGGCAGCCCCCCTTAGGGAGCCGTTTTTAGGGGAATTCTGTTACCCGGTGGCAGGCGCCGAACTTAATCTCTGCAGCAGATCACGCCGCCGAGTTCTGGCGAGATCTTGATGACGTTGTAAGCCTCTGAGCTGCCCGGTTTTCCGCACTGCCAGGCTTCCGGATAGACGGTGCCGTCACGGAAGTTGTAATAGTCGACCGTCTGGCACCAGCTGCACCCCTGACTGCCCGAACAGCTGATCTTGGCATCGGATTCAGTACAGTTACAACTGTATGCCGAGGATATGCCGAGACATCCGTCATGACTGGAGCGTGTGAGGAGACCGCAACCATTTTCGGGCCCGAGGCCGCATCCGAGGTTGCCGCATCCGAACAGGTCATTTGCGTAAGCCGGGCGGCCATACCCGTCACCGCGGCATGTCAACGCGCCGTCTGAAAGCTCGCGCGTGACGAAAAATGCTGGCTTGGCGCGGTTTTCCATGATGTTGCTGCATCCTGTGGGCGAATGCTGGCTGACATCGAGTATGCCGTGACAGACATGCCACCCTTCGGCACAGAGGTCTTCGACGTTGCAGCCAAGCCCATTCGGGTTTAGACCTGAGTTGCCTGCTTGTCTGCCGCAGGCAGGGCCTTCGTCATGATGAATCCCAGGGATCGTCCAGGCACCGCTGCATCCGGCAATATCCGGATTCATCTCGTAATTGATAAATCCCTCACGGCTGTTGTCGGCGCAGCCGGAGTCAAACAGGCGTGCAAACCTAGCATCAATCGTGTCTTCGACTACGGCAGGGCTCGTCTCGGTGACAGACGGCGGGTATGCTTGAGGCACGGCTGGGACAACCGCGCGTTCTGGGAGCGTTTCGGGCATGAACGGTTCCGCGTCATACGCGATATCTGCTTCGTGATCATCGTTTGTCCATGTCGGAAGGGTTGTGATGACCGTCGGAACGATCACCACATCATCGTCATAATAGTCGTACCACATGCCGGGATAGGGGCGACGGCGCGGCGGGATCGGGCGTGTATAAGACGGCCTTGAGCCTGGCCTGGGCACATAGGCGTGATGACCAGGTTTGCGCATGCCTGGGGTCGGTCGGAATCCTGGCTGTCCCGGATGCCTGACTGCCGTGGCTGGCGGACGGTACCCCTGGCTTCCCGGATGCCTGTGGGACACTGCTGGATGCGCGTCTTTGTCCTTGTCGTCATGGTTCGAAGGGGAGCCTGCCTGTGAACTTGACGGCCTGCCTGGTCGGATCGTGACGGTGCTTGAAGCGCCGGGGCGTGCGGCTGAACCGGAAATCTCCGCGAATGTGTCAGCCGGAGGCAGGAGCATGGCGACAGCGATCACGGCTGCCAGTCCGAGCGTGTGTGCTTTGAAAATTGTAGTCATGGGCATTCCTCCCTACGCGTCATACGAATGCTCTGAAGTCTAGTATAAACTATGGATATGAGTTTGATGTTTTCCAGGAGGCTATGAGCTTCCAAGACGCTTATTTCGCCTACGCGGCGGGCGGCAGAGGCGTTCAGTTGTGAACGCCCCCTGCCCCCCCCCGCACGCCTTCTATGCATGACCGGGATTCCCGAACGTCTCACCGTCTGTGGTTCGACGTTCGGCAGCCGACATCGTGTCGGCTGTACTGAAGAGGATTTGCATTTATTCAGGAAGATGCCGATGCTTACGAGGACTATACTCTACAAACGTCAAAAGCCTACGGGCTATTTAGAGACTATCCAGCTTGTCCCATTCCCCTAGAATTCGGACGCGATCAGGTGCGTCTTGAGCGTGTATGTCTCGCCGGGCTGGATGTACTCGAGCGTCGTCTTGAACGTGTAATAGCCGTCGCAGACGATCGCGACGCGCTTCGTGCCAGCCGTGAGACGGAGCGGCACATCAGCCGTATGCTGGCCATTTCCCACGACTTCGTCATCGACGATAATGACCGCCTCTTTCGGTGTCACATCGACAAACAGCTGAAATTCAGCCTGGCTCTGTGGCACGACGACGCTGGACGCGCATCCGGAAACGAGTACTGCCGCGATCATGGCGGCTGGAATCAATCGCTTAATTAACGCCATTTGTCGACCTTGAGATAGAAGTTGGATTCCTTTTCCTTGCCCATGACCGTGTATTTGCCGTGTCCGGGCAGGATCTGCACATCATCGGGGATCACTTCGAGAAGCCGAAGGAGCGACTGCCGCAGCTCAAAGCCTGAGCCGCCTTCAAAATCTGTCCGCCCGACACTGCCTTTGAAAAGCGTGTCGCCCGTAAAACAGAGCCTTTCTTCGGGAATGTAGTAACAGACACCGCCCGGCGTGTGCCCCGGCGTGAGGATCGAACGGATCTGAAGACTGCCGACAGAGAACTCGGGCTCTTTTTCGAGATCGCAGTCCATCGACGGCATCACACGGCACGGCACGCCGAACATGCGGCACATATCGGGCAGGCTCTCGATGACCGGCTGATCCTTGATGTGATAGGTGATCTTCGCCTCCGGCAAGGCTTTTTTGAGCTCATCTGCGGCATAAATGTGATCGATATGCGTGTGCGTGAAAAGAATGCGCGTGACATGCGCCTTTTCATCGGCCAGCGCAGCGAGCAGGGTATCAGCCACGCCGCCAGGATCGATCACGGCGGCTTCGCGGGTCTGTTTGGAGATCAGAAAGTAAGTATTGACGCCAAATGAGCCGATACAATGCCGGACAACACGGACATTCGGGGTCTCGAAATCGTCTTTAAAATGAAGCTTATCCATAACAATAGGCAATAGGCAATAGGCAATAGGCAGTAGTGTGCGTGCCTGCGTTTTTACGCGAAGGCATATCGAGTGGTTTTGCAGGCATGAAGCCTAACATTTGCAACGGTTTATGAAGTTTTTCGAGGCAACACACGACAGGCAGCAGGCAATAGGCAGTAGGCAGAACATCGCCAAACACAATGCCTTTCTTTCTGGAGGGGGGGTGAGGGAACCTGCTTTCTTTGGGCACCAAAGAAAGCGGTTCCCCCACCCAAAGCCTCACCGAAGGCTATCTGCGGATATCGCGGACGAGCTCGTTTGCATTCGGCGCGTCATCGGCGATCGTGATCGATTCGAGGAGCATGCGGCAGGCTTCCTCGCATTTCTTTTCATCCTTGTAATAGACGTTGAAGAGGGCATCGCCAGCCTTCACGGTATCGCCGATCTTGTGGAGGACTTCGAGGCCGACGCTGTGATCGACAGGCGCCCCTGCGACGGCGCGGCCCGCGCCGAGGATGCATCCGGCTTTGCCGACCTGCTCGCAGTTGAACGCAGAGACATAACCGTCACGCGGCGCGCAGACCTTGACCGTGTCTTTCGCGATGCTGAGGAGGCTGTAATCATCGACGACGCGCGCATCGCCGCCCTGAGCCGCGATATTCTTGCGGAGCTGCTCAAGCGCTCGCCCAGATTTAATCGCGTTTTCGAGTTCTTCGCGTGCATCATCGTTGGAGATTTTCTTGGCCATAGCCAGCATCTCGGTGCCGAGCGTGTAGCAGATATGCGCATAATCTTTCGGCGCGCTGCCCTTGAGCATCTCGACGGCCTCGATAAATTCGTTGGCGTTACCGACGGCGACGCCGAGCGGCTGATCCATGCTCGTGATGCACGCGCGGACATCGCAATCCATCGCGCGTCCGATGCTGATCATGGTGTCGGCGAGTTCCACGGCAGCTTCCTGCGTCTTCATGAACGCGCCGGAACCGACCTTGACATCGAGCACGAGCCCGTTGAGTCCGACGGAAAGTTTTTTGCTCATGATCGAAGCGGCGATAAGCGGAATCGACGGCACGGTGCCCGTCACATCGCGCAGCGCATAGAAAATCTTATCTGCCGGAACGAGCGAGCCCGTCTGTCCTGTGATGACATAACCGGCCTTTTCGATGCCAGCCTCGATCTCGGCTTCGCTCAGATCGACGCGGAATCCCGGCACGGATTCGAGTTTGTCGAGCGTGCCGCCCGTGTGTCCGAGACCGCGCCCGGAAATCATCGGGATGACCGGCCCGCACGCCGCGACCATCGGGGCGAGCGTCAGCGAGACCTTGTCGCCCACACCGCCTGTCGAATGCTTGTCCACCTTGTATTTTCCGGCGAGCGACTTGAGCGAGAGCGTGTCGCCGCTGTAAAGCATCGCCCGGGTATAGGCGACGAGTTCTTTGGGAAGCATGCCCTTGAAATAGACCGCCATGAGGAACGCGGCCGTCTGGTATTCGGGCACATCCTTGCGGACAACGGCATCGACAAATTCCTTGATATCGGCTGCTGCGATCTCTTTTCCATCTCGTTTCTGTTCAATCAAATCGACAACTCGCATGGGCATCCTCCTCAGATGGTTGTGAAAAAAGTGCGCGTCACCGCGCGCATGAGGGCATCGATTATACTGTCAAACCCATCGTCATGCACCAGAATTTATGAATGATGTGCATGAAGCGGCCATGGAAATTTTTGAGGGGGAAGTCTCCCCCTTCGCGTCTATGTGCTCGCCATCCGGAGCCGTGTCGAGACACGGCTCCGGCTGTCTGCGCGCATACGCCGCTACCCCCTCTGC
>JAFZFY010000407.1 GCA_017555665.1 Pseudomonadota bacterium
ACGTGATACGGCACGTCTCGGCTGGCTGTGCGCATACGCCGCTACCCCCTCGACGAATTGTGTCATCACAGGTTTCGGATATATCCCGAAGAAGTCCCAGACTTGCGGTCTTTGAATGCTTATGCTCTAGGAGTTATGGCGGCAGCGCGCTGCCGTTTCGATCGGGTGCTGGCTTTCTTTGTGAGAAGGTCCAGGCGAGCCCCTCATCCATAAGGATACGGATAATGATAAAAAGATGTTCTTTACAACTGGCGCTACTTTGCACTGCTTTGGCTGCGGGATGTGCGGCTGAAGACACGGTGGCTGATTCTTTTTTTGTAACACCTGAAGAGATCGTTGCAATTCCGGAGAATGGTGGGGCTTATGATTATTATTTGGGCACCTTGGAGGCTCCGGATGACAACGTTATCGTATCCGCGATGAGTCTTGATCCGGTAAGGGCGATGATCTCCTTTGAAAATGGCGGGACATCGGTCGTGTTGCCGGCTGGTCAGGAAAAGATGCTCTACCGAGCGACGGTCACATGCGTGGATAAGAATCTTCAGGATGGGGATCATTACGTCGATCTCTTGTTCTCGACGGCCAGCAATGATCAGGTTTTTAACGGTCTCGGCGTGTTGCGGCAGGTCGTGTGCAGGGCTGGGCAGCAACCGACTGTTGTTCCGGGGGGGCCCGGTCAGCCAGACCAGCCGGGGGATCCCGGTCAGCCAGACCAGCCGGGGGATCCCGGCCAGCCAGACCAGCCGGGGGATCCCGGTCAGCCAGACCAGCCGGGGGATCCCGGTCAGCCAGACCAGCCCGACCAGCCCGACCAGCCCGACCAGCCCGACCAGCCCGACCAGCCCGATCAGCCAGACCAGCCGGGGGCTGGATGCAGCTTTACCGTGAGCCGCACGTCGCTTGAGGTATTCGAGGGCGGGCATGCGTCGTTCACGCTTGTTCCCGGGTATGCGCCCGCCGAGAATGTTCTGATCACGATGTCGGTGACGGATGAGTCGGAAGGCGAGCTTGTGTCGAAGAGCCTTTCTTTTTCGACATCGAACTGGCAGATACCGCAGACGGTGGAGGTCTATGGCAAGCGCGACAGGGAAGCGGATGGGGATCAGCATTTTGAGGTCAAGTTTAATGTCGTGAGTTCGGATCCGAGATATCAGGGTTGCGAGATCGCATCGGTGAACGTGACGAGTATTGATACAGAGGGGGATGGCAGCGTTCTGACCGGTTTGCCTGAGGTGACGATCCGTGCAATGGCGGCGAACCTCACGTCGGGCAACTACTCGGCGTACTCGCCAGGGCATGGCGTGCGCATTTTCAAGGCGGTCAAGCCGGATATCGTCATGATTCAGGAGTTTAACTGGTATCGTTCCGATGAGTCGGATCAGAGCGCGCTCAAGCTGATCAGTGAGGCGTTTGATGCCAGTTATTATGTCTATCGTGGGAACGGATCGATTCCGAACGGCATCATATCGCGTTACCCGATCATCGATGCCGGATATTGGAAATCGAACAAGCAGGAGAACCGTGACTGGGACTGGGCGGTCGTCGATCTCCCTGGAAAAAAAGAGCTTCTCGTGATCAGCGTGCATCTGGGCACGGACACGAACACGGCCGAGGTGCCGTCGCTGATGAGCGTCCTGAAGACCAAGATCGCGGCAGACAGCAAGAAGAGCCTGACGTATTTCACGATGATTGGCGGCGATTTCAACCGCAATTATCTGGGTAATAAATCGCTTAAGGATTATTTTAGAACAGATGGGCCGCTGCCCGAAGACCAGTCCGGGGATTCTGCGACGAATGCGGCGCGCAAGAAGACGCTCGATCATCTGTTTGTGGACAAGGATTTTGAGCGCAGCGAGATCCCTGTCGTGATCGGTAGCCGAAGCTATCCGAACGGTCATGTGTTCGATTCGCGCGTGTATAAGCGTTATGGGGAGCTGGGCAGTGTCACGCCGGTGCAGGGGGATGATTCGGGGGCAACGAACATGCAGCACATGGCTGTCATCAGGGATTTTAAATATCGCTATGAATGAAGTATTGATCGGTCTGGGCGGCAATCTTGGGGACGTGGAGATCACGTTTATGCGGGCGGTGTCGCTGCTTTGCAGCGATTTGGTGGGCGTGCGCATGAGCCGAGTCTATCGCTCTGTGGCGCGTTATGACAAGCCGGGGGCGGTCGAGCCGTCGGAGCCAGTGCCAGATTATTTCAATGCGGTGCTTCGCGCGGGGACGTACTGGTCGCCGGAGGCGCTTCTTGCGCGGCTTCTAGAGGTGGAGCGCGTGCTGGGGCGTGTCAGGCCGGCCCCCGAATGCAGCCCGCGTCCGTTGGATCTCGATCTGCTGCTGTACGGCGATGTCGTGATGCGCCCGACGATGGCGGGCGGTCTTGAGCTGCCGCATCCGCGCATGCACCTGCGCGACTTTGTGATGGTGCCTGCATGCGAGGTGGCGCCCGAATGGGTGCATCCCGTGCTGGGTGTGCCGCTTTGCGAGATCACGGCGGCAGATGGCGGCCTTGTGCTGGCAGAGTGATATGCGCGAGCGCCGCTAAAAATAAGGGCGTCCGCGTATTCGCCATCGGCGGATAGCGGACGCGCGCAAGCCGTATCCCGGCCGTCAGGACGGGATAGGCGCGCCAGATTTGAAAATTTCAGAAATCAATCTTTGACATTCGACGGCGCATGCCTATATCTATCCGGTCTTTTAATGCCCTGAAAAATCAGGTCATTTTTTACGAAATTCAAACTCTGGAGACGATATGATAGGCGCTGGGATTTTTAAACGCATATTCGGTACGAGCCACGAGCGCATGATGCGCAAGCTTCACCCGATCGTCGTCAAAATCAATGATCTCGAAGATCAGATAAAAGCATTGAGCGATGAGGAGCTGAAGGCGCAGACGCCGAAATTCAAGGAGATGCTCGACAACGGCGCGACGCTTGACGATATCTTGCCGGAAGCGTTTGCGACAGTGCGCGAGACGGGGCGGCGCGTGCTCAATATGCGTCATTACGATGTGCAGATGATCGGCGGCATCGTGCTTCATCGCGGCATGATATCCGAGATGAAGACGGGCGAAGGCAAGACGCTCGTGGCGACGAGCCCGATGTACCTGAACGCGCTGGCGGGTAAGGGCGCGCATCTCGTGACGGTCAACGATTACCTCGCGAGCCGTGACGCGGACTGGATGGGGCAGATTTACAAATTTTTGGGGCTTTCGGTCGGCAAGATTCTGGCAGATCTCGACAACGAGACGCGCCGCCAGTCGTATAACTGCGACATCACATACGGTACGAACAACGAGTTCGGCTTCGACTATCTGCGCGATAATATGAAATACCAGCTCTCGGATTATGTTCAGAGAGGGCATTATTACGCGATCGTCGACGAAGTGGACTCGATTCTGATCGACGAGGCGAGGACGCCGCTGATCATTTCGGGCCAGCTCGAACAGGATCTCAATCTTTACAAGGAGATCAACAAGCTCGTGCCGTTCTTGAAGCGCGACGAGGACTATGCGGTCGATGAGAAGGCGCAGAGCGTGGCGCTCAATGAGTCGGGTATTGAAAAGCTCGAAAAGCATCTCAAGATCGACAACATCTATGACCCGAAATATATCGAGTATCTGCATCACGTGAACAAGGCGCTGCAGGCGCATACGCTTTACAAGCTTGACCAGAACTATGTGATTGAGAACGGCAAGGTCGTCATTATCGACGATTTCACGGGGCGTATGATGTATGGCAGGCGTTGGTCGGACGGTCTGCACCAGGCGATCGAGGCCAAAGAGGGCGTGGAGATTCAGGCGGAGAGCCAGACGCTCGCGACGATCACGTTCCAGAACTACTTTAGGATGTATGATAAACTCGCGGGCATGACCGGTACGGCAGATACCGAGGCCGAGGAGTTCAAGAAGATCTACAAGCTTGATGTCGTCAGCATTCCGACGGCAAATCCTGTGATTCGTAAGGATTATCAGGATGTCGTGTATTTCAATGAAAAGGCGAAGATTGCGGCGATCGCGGCGCAGATTCAGGAATGTCACGAAAAAGGGCAGCCGATCCTCGTCGGCACGGTCAGCGTTGAAAAGAGCGAGGTGTTCAGCAAGGCGATCTCGAAGCTCGGCATTCCGCACAACGTGCTGAACGCGAAGAATCACAAGCGAGAAGCGGAGATTATCGCCCAGGCAGGCCGCAAGGGCGCGGTGACGATCGCGACGAACATGGCGGGTCGTGGTACGGATATTTTGCTGGGCGGTAACCCGGAGTTTTTGGCGCGTCAGGAAGTGGCCGAGACGGATCCGGCATATCCCGCAGTGCTTGAGAAATACAAGGCCCAATGTGCGGCAGAGAAGGCTGAAGTCCGCGAGGCAGGCGGTCTGTTTATTCTCGGTACGGAGCGTCACGAATCTCGCCGAATCGACAACCAGCTGCGCGGTCGTGCCGGCCGTCAGGGCGATCCCGGTGCAAGTCGTTTCTTCCTTTCGCTGGATGACGATCTGCTCAGGATTTTCGGTGGCGAGGAGCTCAAGAACAGGATGGCGATGTTCGGGATGGACAAGCAGGCGGATATCCCGATCGAGTCGAGGATCGTCACGAAGTCGATTGAGACGGCGCAGAAGCGCGTGGAGGGCAGAAACTTCGATATCCGTAAGAACCTGCTCGAATATGACGATGTTATGAACGCGCAGAGGAAGTCGATTTATGGCCTCAGGAGCAAGATCCTGAAAGGCGAGGATCTGGAAAACGAGGTGCTCAATGCGTTTGAGGACATTATTTATTCGTATGCAGATCAGTTCATGCCGCCGACTGTCGACTTTGAGGACTGGGATTTTGCGGGGCTTCAGAAGACGCTTGGCGGTGTGTTGGGGATCAAGCTGAACCTGAATGCGTCGAATGTCGGGCGCGGTGACCGCGATGCCCATATCAAGCTGATCTGGGACGATGTTGAGTTGCACTATAAGACGCAGGTGGATAAATTCGAGCGTGTTCGGACGGAGATCCTCCGTCATGTCGGTCATAATGAGTATTATGAGCATACAACAGGCACGGCGATGTTGATGGAACTGGCGCAGAATTATTACCTGCGAGAGATTGATCATTTCTGGCGCGCGCACCTGACGACGATGACGAGTCTGAGGGAGTCGATCAGCTTTAGAGGTTATGCGCAGAAGGATCCGAAACAGGAGTACAAACGCGAGGCATTTTCGCTGTTTGAAAAGATGATGATCAACATCAAGACGCGCATGATGACGCAGCTTTGCGCGGTTGAGCCTCAGATGCCTGATTTCAACCGTATGCAGAGCAACGCGCGTGCGAATGCGCGTGCCGTTCAGAGCATCCAGGAAGCGCGAGAGGCCGGGATGTCGAGGGCGCCGGTATCATCCAATGCGAGCATGCCGGAGCGTGACGAGGCGCAGGTCGAGGAACTTCAGAACATGGCGGTCCGGAAACGTCAGCCTCAGCCTTCGCTCTCGATGGCAGAACTGATGGCGGTTGCGCAGAATCAGAAGCCCAAAGCCCCTGATACCATGAAGAAGCCGCTTTCGATGGCAGACCTCATGCCAGTGTCGATCGCGAAAGCAGCTGGTGTGCAGAGAGCTGAAGCCGAGGCACCTAAGCGGCCGCTTTCGATGGCAGATCTTATGCCTGTGTCAATTACCAATGCCATGAAGGCGGCTGCGGAAGAGCAGCGTCGATATATGGAAAAACTTCGCCAGGAGGCGCTTGAAGAATCGGAAGCCGACGAAGCCGAAGACGTGGCGGATGAAGAACTTGATGAGGCGATCTCCGCTGAAGACGAAGATGAATCGGGTGAAGGCGTGTCCGAATATGTCTTTGACGAGCCCGTCGTGATCCAGACTGGGGAGTCTGAAAAATCCAATGATACCAAAGTGTTGGATAACAAAGGCGAGACCGTGTCTTCATCTGGTTCAGAATCGGAGAATATTTCTTCGATTTCGGCAGAAGCAGAAAAGATATCGGAACCGGAGACGAGATCGAACGATTCCGATGTGGCGCTGAACACGGCGCTTTCCGAATCCGATCTCCAGTCGCTTGGCAGCATGCTGGATACAGATCTTTCCCTGAGCAGCGGCTCCGACTTGGAGCGTTCGGACTCGAAGGAGCTTTCTGGCTGGGGGGATGAAGGCTTGTCGGACAGCGACAAGCACGATGATGACAACGATCCGTTCGGTCTTTTCAAGAGTCTTGGCATCTGATGCGTTTTCATGCCGGCACATGCGTGAGTCATGTGCCGGGCTTGTGTCTGTCTCATCTGAGCGCATGTCGTCGCGGATGAGGCAGCGTCTTGGCTCTTGGGTGATCCCATCTGATTTTTTAATTGCCGTCTGAGCAGGATTCAGTCTAATTTTGTTCAGGGGTGTAAAGATGGGGCATGTGTGTGACAGTATCCTTTTGGGGAGGGATCGAAATGGCCGTTTGTCTGAAATGCTCAAAGAGATCTCATCAGGTAGGGGAGCTCTGCTCGTGTGGTGCCGGCTATACGGTTCACGATAACCACGGGAAAGACCCGCTCGGTCTTCTTGGAAAGATGCTTGCAAACAAGCTCGTGCCGACAGCCGTACTCAATATCGGTCAGATGACGATCTGTTATGAGGCGTTGGAGCCGCTTGTGGATCGCACCGTATCCTTGATCATCGGTCGTCCAGAGATTTCAAAAGACCCGAAGTTTAAGGCACGTTTTCTTTCACTGGTCGACAAATTTGCGGTCATTCGTAGCCCGAATTCCCTTGGGGTTCTGGAAGAGATCGATATCCCTGAGTCTAAAACGCTTGCGATCACGTGCGAGGCATATAAAGGCGAGCCGTTGACCGAGTTTATGGCGACGCACGACGTGGATCCGGTGGCAGTGATGCACATCATACACCAGATTCTGTTAGTGGCAGCGGCATATCACAAGAACGGGATCAGCGTGCCGCACTTGTCTACCGCGAATATCCGCATCATGCGCATGGGTAGCGACGATTATTTTGTCAAGCTTACGGGCATGGCAGAGGCGGTGCTTTGCTGGATGGACAAGGAAGACCTCGTGGATGACGTGTATCATGTCGGTCAGTTGGCGCTGTCTTTGATGACGGGGAAGCCTGTGCCGATTGAGTCGGTGGAGCTTCCGCCAGAACGCGCCTATCTGCTTCCGATTGCGCAGATTTTTTTGAGGGCGATTGCGCCCAGCGACAAGCGTTTTTCATCATGCATCGAGTTATGCCAGACTTTCGAAGCTGTGTTTGAACTCAATACGCGTTGTCCTGAACAGGCGGTGCCAGTGCGCAATTCGGTCACCAAGAAGTCGTCAGATCGCTATACGCCGGTGCCTTTTGAGCAAGTGATCTGGATGCATTGTCCGCCGGGCGGTCTCAAATGAGCAAGGATAAGAAAGGCTATGACAGCCTGTGGCATGATATCAACCGCGTGCTTTGGCACTGTGCGGTAGATGGCGTACCGCCGAAGAATCTGATTCGTGCGGAACTGTGGCGACGTGTGGATCACACGCGAGTGCTCGAAAAATCGGCATCTATCCGTATGTCTCGTAAAGCGCAGCCGGAAAGACCAGCCTATCGAGCCTGTCGTTGGCTAGTCGAGTCGGGTTCGATTTCTCCGAACAGTGCGTCTCTGATGCCAGAAGACAGTGCGCTTGATCCTGAAAATGCCGCAGTGCCTGCCGCTTATCCGAAGTCTTATCCAGGGGTCGATATTTTGGCTGGGGCTGACAATACCGAGACTCAGGCTCAGGATGAAGATCATTATCAGGTCTTTGTTCATGCGTTTGTATATGCCGCAGAGGCCGCGAGAAATGTCGGGCTTGATCCCAAAATGATCGAGTTCGGCTTTGATTTCTCGAAGAATAGGTGGCGTGTGGAGGGGACTGACGAGGCTCCCTATAGCCGGATCACGGTCAATTTCTATTATTTATGTGCACGTCCAAAAGTATGGAATGCCATCTTTGCTGCCATTGTAAAGAAGCATGCACCGTCGCGTCAGATGGCAGAACGTTATGTCCGAAGCGTCGAGGCTCAGCAGCTTCTCGCGGTGTATTCGGATATTTCGCCGCTCAGGAATTTTGATGTCTATAATTTAGATGAAATGTTTGATGCGCTAAATCTCAAATATTTTAATAATGCATTGCCAAAGCCGATGCTTGCATGG
>JAFZFY010000408.1 GCA_017555665.1 Pseudomonadota bacterium
GCCGTATTGCCGACAGGCAATAGGCGCGAACCAAATGCAAAAACGCGCCGTATGCAACGCATAGGCGCGCACCCGGCAAAATGTAAAAAAAACGCTTTTTTATTGTGTTTCTATCATTATAATGCGAACAGCACATCAATGGTGATTGTGTCAATTCACAGGAGGCCTTATGGATCAGCTTACAAAAACCCAACAACAGGCAGAGACAGCTCAGACTACTAAAAAAGCACCTGCAGCCGCAGACAATGCCGCGTCCCAGAACCAACAGCAGACGGCAACCACAGGCACCGTGACCGCGAGTGCGCTCAATGTCCGTCTCGGTCCCGGCATGAATTACGGCATTCTTGGCTGTGTCTATCAGGGCAAACAGGTCTCGGTCATCGGCAAATCTGGCGAATGGCTCAATATCATGTACGGAACGCAATCCGCATGGGTCTACAAATCCTATGTCAAGCTCAACGCGGATGTTCCCGAATCAAAGAGCGGTGCCGACAATGCATCGAACAACGCGCTCGTAGCCATTGTTCAGGCGCGCGGCTTCAAGACGAACCAGGATCTCATCAACTACTTCATCTACGAACACGGAAACGGCGATTACAATAAAGGCGCGGCAGCCGCAGCCAAATACGGCGTGGACATGAACAAGCTTTGTGGCAACCGCAAGGGATCTGCGCTCGACACGGCAAACGCCGCAGCCGGCCAGACGACACAGACACCGGCACCACAGGCCGAAGCGCCCAAGACCGAAGCGCCCAAAACAGAAGAGCCCAAAACAGAAGAGCCCAAGACAGAGAACAAACCCGATCCCAATTCGCTCGAAGCCATCGTTATCGCGCGCGGTTTCCAGACGAACCAGGATCTCATCAATTACTTCATCTACGAACTCGGTGATAACAGTTACAGCAAGGGCGCCGCAGCTGCCGCCAAATACGGCGTAGACATGAACGCGCTATGCAGCAACCGCAAGGGATCCGCCCTTGACACAGCCAAGGGCAAAGTCGCCTCAGGTCCCGTCAGTGCCTCCCCCACGACGCCCAAACAGTCAGCCGTGACCGGGAACGCTGCCGTCGCCAACTTCATCCGTGACAATTTCCCCAACGGCATCACAGCCGTTTTCGTCTATAACGGCACGAACCAGGTCTCGGAATTCGTGAACCAGGCCACACAGTATGCCTCCACATACAACCCGATCGGCATCACGAACGGCACCCTGGGCACGCAGGTATTCAAACAGGTCAAGACCTACGCGGAGCTTAAATCAAGCGTCCTCGCGCTTGGCGAAAGCGTCAAGAAATGCCTTGCCGATCATCCGCGCGACGGATTTGACGACAGCAAGTGCAGCGTCATCAAGAACCTCACGATCATGACACACGGTTTCGAAGACGGCCTCAACCTCGGCGGCGGCAGAGGCAATCACTTCACCGTTTCCGATGTCGGGGATTTCGCATCCGCCGTCAAGGGCTATGTCGCAGACGATATCCGAGTCCAGCTCTACGCCTGCAACACGGCTCGCAATAACAAGACGGCCGAATCCTGGGGCGACCGCGGCTGGAACGGCGGCAACATCTCGGCCGAAGATCCGTTCAAGGGCGGCAAGGGCTCCTTCGCGCAGTCGCTTGCGGAAGCTCTCGGCGAAAATGCCAGCGTCTACGGCCACACGACAGCCGGCCATCTCTCCGGCAATTACGCCGCCCGCGTGTATGGCAAGGATGCCGGCGGTGCCGAAAACGGGAAGCACATGTACGACATCTGCTTCCCGGCTGATTTCATCGCTTCAGAAGCCAAACGCCTCGGCAAGTCCGAAGACAAGATCCGCAAGGAGACCTTCAGCTACTATTGCAATCACTTCCAGGGCTCGAATCAGGCGCGTGACTCATTTATCGATCCCGAAGGCTTCGCGCAGAGAATGCGTGACAAGTGGACAAACGCCAACAAGTAACGCCTCCTGTGCCGCATAAAATCCTCGCCTCTGGCGAGGATTTTTTTTATTAAAAATTATCCTCGGATTTGTTAGTCATGTTTGGGCTTCGGCTCAATGACGGCATTTCGTTTCATCACGTGATCGTAAGGGTTTCAATATGTTCAAAGTCGCACATTCTGTTTGTCTGGCTGCCGCGCTGATTTCAGCGCCATGCT
The DNA here is from genome assembly GCA_017555665.1 of Pseudomonadota bacterium. Classification (GTDB taxonomy): domain Bacteria; phylum Myxococcota_A; class Bradymonadia; order UBA4248; family UBA4248; genus UBA4248. The sequence continues at coordinate 2,137 of JAFZFY010000408.1, forward strand.
TCTTTGCCGCATGTTCCTCAAAACCGCAGCACGTGTCCGAACCCAAAGAGACCATGCCGACCGAATACCCACGGTCTGCCGATGCAGTCCTTCCGATCCTTGCAGACATGATCCCCGAAACCCCAGACATTCTGGCATTTTCAAGCTATGGCTCGATCGTCGACGCGATCCGCCAGTTCAGCGCATACAAGGTCGTCGATGCCGACGAGCTTCAGAAACTGATGACCGACCTGGGCACGCATTATAGCCTCAATCCAGGCGACCTCAAAAGCTATTACGAGGCCGGCATGCACACAGGCTCAGGTCTCGCTTTCGGCAGCATCCAGGGCAGCGTCTTCGCCGTATTCGACATCCTTAGCGAAAAGAAATTTAAAACGTGGTGGGACACATTCGTCAATGAGGAGTTCGGCCGCCCCCGCTATCACACCGAAAATGCAGAAAACATCGAGTTCACCACGATTCAAGTCCTGAAAAAGGACTTTGCCACGCTCGTCAGTCACAATGGCAAGATGCTCGTCGTCTTTGGCGAGGAAGCCTTCAAAGGAAGCCCAAATTCCCTGAAAGCCGCGCAAAAGATCATGTCATCCCCCAAGCTTGCGGACGCGCCAGGGCTCAAAAAAGCATCCGCGCGCCTCTCACATGCGCCGATCGCATTCTTGGGCTCGGATGATCTGTTCAGCGAGATCCCCCAGCTGCAGCCCTTACGCGAGTGGTGTTCTGATGCCGGCGCGGAGCTCACGTTCGGCAAACACGGCCCCGAGCTCCGCGCATTTGCCGGCCTGCGCAACGATGCCTATCAGCAGACCACGCGCGCCAAATACCTCGCTGATCTCATGCATGGCAGCACGGGCAACTGGGCAGGACGCATCCTCGATACCGCCCCCTCCTCGATCATACGCGTCCTATACGATGCCCAAACGCTCGAAGCCCTCCTCCAGCCGATGCTCCCGGACAGATCGCGCCGCCAATACGCCGACATCAAGGACAAACTCACGCAACGCCTGATCAAGCTCGATGTCGAAGACCAGGTCATCTACAACTCAGCATCCGCCTGGGTCGCGCTATACGGCGCCACGCTCCCCAAGCAGCAGAACCCCACGCCGGAAGACATACTCAAGGCCCAGAATCTCGCCGTATTCCTTCCCATGAAGGACACGGCAAAGGCCGATGCATTCTTCGCCAAGATCAACGTTTTCAAGCGTTTCATCCCCGATAATCTCGCGACTATCGATCCGCAGAGCGACATCCTGCACGCCGTTGTCCGCATGCAGAATGCCAAGATACACGTCGCATACGCCGACGGCCTGATCACGGCCACCACGGATGACATCTGGCCGACGATCTCCAAAATATACACCGCGCCTGCCACAGCCCCCGATTCGCCGCTGCGCCTCGACACCAACATGATCGCGGGCACATTCAAAACCTCAGACATCACAAGCCTCCTCGGCGCACGTTACGCCATCGTCAAGGAGCAGATCGAGAACTTCCTCGCGCCATTCGACAGCTTCACGCTCACCGCATCCTCAAATACCGATATCATCGAATGCCGCGCATCCGCCCAGACGCGCTGATTTTTATATGTGCGCGTCCCTATGCGGCGGCCTTTCTGCCGCCGCATACGGTCCGCCAGTGCCGCTATCGGCTTCGCCGATACGCGGCACACTCGCCTATGCCTGACGGCATACGGCGCGCAAGAGACGTGTCACGGCGCGCAAGAGACGTGTCACGGCGCGCAAGAGACGTGTCACGGCGCGCAAGAGACGTGTCACGACACGCAAGAGACGTGTCACGACACGTCTTTACATGGGGCTTTCCCCGAGGCTACAAACGTCAAAGCCCTATGTATTTTCTGGCTATCGGCATTCTTGGGCGACTATCGGCTGAATAGTTACCATATTCCTTATCCCCAAATGCCCTGTCATTTACAGCCAGCTCCAAAGTGCTATACTGCCGCGCTCCGCATCTCATGCCAGACGACATCAATGCGAGCATTCATCGATAGGGATTGGGTATTATGGCGTGTAATACTTCTGAAAGCACAAAGACAATAACGCGGGTGACATGGATCGGCGCGGCAGTCAATGTCGCCTTATCCGCAATCAAGCTGATCCTCGGGATCTTGTTTCACAGCGCCACGCTCGTGGCAGACGGCATTCACAGCCTGTCAGACCTGATTTCAGATGCCGCAGTCCTCATCGGCGTGCGCTTCTGGAATGCCGCGCCAGACCAAGACCATCCCTACGGCCATGGGCGCATCGAGACGCTTGTCACCGTCCTCATCGCGGTCATGCTCGGCGTCGTTTCACTCGGCATCGCCAAGAGCGCATACGACAGCTTTGGCCAGCCGCAGGAAGCCCCCGGCGCGCCAGCGGCAATCGCTGCCGCGATCTCCATCATCGCCAAAGAAATTCTCTTCCACTGGACAGCTCGCAATGCCAAGCGCGTTTCTTCTTCCGCGCTCTATGCCAACGCCTGGCACCACCGCAGTGACGCGCTCTCTTCAGTCCCCGCATTTCTCGCGATTCTGCTCGCCTGCATCTATCCGGAAATCACATTTATCGATGCCATCGGCGCGCTCATCGTGTCGGCAATGCTGCTCGTGATGGCGTTGAAACTGCTCATCCCCGCGCTTTCACAGCTCACAGACCGCGGCGCATCCAAAGATGTATGCAGCAAGATCCACAGCATCGCGTCTTCTATTCCCGGCGTGCGCGATGCCCACGCCATTCGGTCGCGCCAAATCGGGCAGGGCTATTTTATCGATTTACATATCGAAGTAGACCCGACCATGAACGTCGCAGAAGCCCACGATATCAGTGAAAAAGTAGAACGCGAAATTATGAAAGATTCACTCGATGTCGTCGATGTCGTCGTGCACATCGAGCCTTATGGACAAGCGAATTAGCCTTTACCCCAAATACGACATAGACGCACGGAGACTACTGCGCCGGATGCGCTTCGAGCTGCGCAACGAGATCGCGGTAATCGTCCCATTCCGCTTCGGGGATGCTCAAACCTTTTAATGCTTCTTCGATATTCAACTTGAAGTTCTTCATCAAATTGATGAGAGCCTCGGCCTTGCCCTCTCTTTGTCCTCGATTCCAAACGAAATCGCTGTAATTGCACATCTTGACCTCCTTTTCGCGGAGACGCACGGGTAAATCGGTATTGAATTCCGACTTGAGCACCGCGCCCTTTTCATCAACCCACTCTCTTTTCCATGTACAGCCATACCGCCCTGCCACTTGCAAAAGCGCGGGCGGACTCGCCCCCCCCGAAGCCCCCAATACCTCTCAAACCTGCATGAATCAAGGGCCTCGTCAATTTTTGCGTTTTTTTGGTAAAGAAAGCTTGACATTACTTTTTTTTTTTTATGATGCCATAGGTTTATAGCCCGCTGTGGACTATAGGTCTGCAATCACGATTCCTCATGGAGAAGTTGTCATGCCTTTTGAAACAAGCGAGTACATGTTAAAAGATATTTTTGATATTTCTAAAATCAAACGATTTATAATCCCTGATTTCCAAAGAAACTACGCATGGGGGTGGAATGAATGCGAAAAATTATGGGACAACATCTATAATAATTATAGGCAATCTTTTGGCAACACCCCATGTGTTACTAACTATTTTTTAGGTTCTATTATTGTATACAAAGATGCACAGAATATGAATGCTCAGCCACCAGAAGTAAACGTTATTGATGGGCAACAACGAATAACAACCCTTCTATTATTATTTCGAGCTATATACCATGTTTTATGCCAAAAGATTAACACGAACCAAGATTCATCTGAGACTGAATTTATAGACAACCTGAAAGATCGAAAGAAATTGGTAGAAAAGACATTCTGTCAACAAATTACGCCCGAAACTGGATTTAAGAGATATGATTTAAATCACCCAAGGCTACTCCGCACAAAATATAGGAACACCCATGATCCCCTTGATGATATTCTGACTCATGGGAGAATTGTCGTAACAGAAGACGACGTCGAAGTAGATTACATAAACAACAATGATAATTTACAAAAATTCCTACATGAAAAGAGCATCAGAAATGCAAAGAAAAGAGGAAAAAGAAAAAAATTGCCGGAAGAACTCATTCGCTATTTAGAATCAAATGAATACACAAATTATGCCTTTTTTGTTAACAAGGTAAACACGCTTGATACAAACATAATTGGTTTTACTGACCACCTTCTTGAAAACTGCATATTACTCTCAATAACACCACCAGACGAAAGTTATGCATTTATCGTATTCGATATCCTTAACAACTCTGGAATTCCTCTTGAACCGTCCGACATTGTCAAGAATTATATTTTTGAGTTAGTACATAACAACAATGATCAGACAAACGATATAGGTAATTCATGGCAGATGCTTGATGGAATATGCAATCGCGTAATGAGTATGGATAAGAGAATTCTAGATATCAATGAGGTCTTAAAAAACTATATGAACATCACGCGTGTCACTTCCGGGGAATATGGAAGAGGCTGGTCTTTGTCAAAAGACCCGAATATTCGAGATTACTTTTCACCATCTAAAACCGAAATCTTCCCAAGGGGATATGCCAGTCTTAGAGATAATCCTCTTGATGACACAATGAATACATTGATTGACATGTCTGAGTTTTTGATTCGGGCTATTACACCAGACACCAATAGTCATGATGATTTAGACCAGCTCATTTCCCTAGAAGCGCGACATGGCATTCATATCATTCAGCATCTTCACTCTCAAAATTTCATCAAATACAACTATCTCCTTAGTCTCTTCTGGTATCAGCATCGTAATGATATCACAACCAACAGGTCATTGTTTACAGATAAATTCAATCAATTCATCAAATTTTGTTCCTCCTATCTGGCACTTACTGCAATTATATCTATGGATGAAGATACAGATATTGATATCGGGGATGGTACTGTTCCCAAATTATGTGAAATGTTCATTGGACGTTCGTCTGGAGATAGCGACAATCAAGAAGCTGGGAAATATCTTGTGCTTACCAATCTCGACTACTATATTAAAAAATCGAGAGAACTATTATCGACTGGACCAATCACAAAGAAACTTAACTTCCTCCCGCTTATGTACTGCTATCTGGCATTTCCAACCCAACCTGTTCTACATGACTTAACCATTGAGCATATACTTCCAGATAAATGGAAACAAATGCATCTCCTTCCATCATATATAGAAGAAATCAAGCATATAGCAAAATCAAAAAACATAAACAATGTACCATTACTCAGTGCACAAGATGTAACAAGCATTCTAAAAATCCGTAAAAATTCAAAAAATATACAACAAAAGCCATTCGAGGATTACATCGACGATTGCGTACAAATGCTCGGGAATAAAATGATTATGGCAAGAAAGCCAAATTCAACAGCACAAAATTGCGTCTTTAGTGAAAAGATCAGAAGATATAATTCAGATCGCAACACTCTTACACAAGAAAACATCGATTTTATCGACAATTATTCCAAGAAGGAGAACGGCACAACGAAAGACATCTGGACTATCCAAGATATATCCATAAGAAATCTCCGAATGATCGACACGCTTCTCACTTATATTCGCTCAGGCATCGAAGGAGGCATCGCATGATGAAAAAACATATCACGCTCGCCCTATCCATCGCCGCCCTCTTGGGCGTCATTGGCTGTGACGACGACAGTAAAGAGCCTGCATGTAAAACCGAAGGCTATGTGAGCTGTGGCGGCACATGCATCGACCCGAAGACATCAAACGCATACTGCGGCGCAAATGAATACTGCGAAAATTTTGTTGCATGTAAAGATACCGAAACATGCTTTAACGGACGCTGTCGCCCCACAAACTGCGAGCCAGATGAACATCATTATGACGTGGTCTGCGAGAAAGACAGCGCGGACAACTGTGGCGAGCATGGGGTAAAATGTGCCGATAAGGTGGAAGGCTGGAAATCCGGAACATGCGTCGACAAGACA
>JAFZFY010000409.1 GCA_017555665.1 Pseudomonadota bacterium
CGGCGCATAGGCGTTTGGCTGCCCGTGCCGAAGGCAGGGCAGCGTGCAGAAAAGAATGGCTCAGCGTCTGCCCATCTTGTCGCGAAGTCTCTGGAGCGCCTCATTTTTCTGGAGATCCATGAATTCCTTTTCGAGCGCTTTCTCTTCCGAGGACGGGCCGAACAGCTCGTCATCCGTGATGCTGGCGATGTTTTTGGGGTCGAGTGTCGGCTGCGAGTTGATCAGGCGCGCGCTCTGCTTGAGGAGGGCTTTCTGCTGCATGATCTGGTCTTTCTGAGCGAGCAGTGCCATCTCTTGGGTCTTCGCGCTCTGGAGGTTCGCGATGGCGGTCGTGATGAGGTCGTCGCGGTTGTTCTGCCGCGCGAGGTCGAGGCGCAGCTCCCATTTCTGGACTTCTGCGCTGGCGGTGTCGAGCGAGCGTTCAAGATTCTTGTCGATCATGATGAGCTTCGTGTATTCGGAGCGGATCTCTTCTTTCGACTTTGAACCGAGGCCCGGGGTGAGGAACGGCGCGGGCGGTGTCGGCTGGAACATCGCGGGCTGTATCGTCGGCATGATGGGCTGCTGGATCGGCTGGATCATCGGCGGTACGGGCTGCGGGGCGATCACGGGCTGGCCGGGCTGCGCCGGGGCGAGGGTTTGTGCGGGCTGGCCGGGCATTGCCGGCTGTTGGATCGGCTGGATCATCGGCGGCACGGGCTGGATGTTCGGGGCCACGACATTCTGCGGCACGGGGGCTGCTTGCGGCATCACGACATTCTGCGGTGCCGGTTGGGATGGGGCTGTCTGCGGCGTGATGAATGCCTGCGGCATGCCGTTGCTGGCGGTGACGCCGATCGTTTCAAACCTGTCGGCAGACATGGCGCGGCGGCCGCCTTCCGGGATGATCGCGCCTTTGGCGTTGAGCGCGGCTTCGATCGCATCGGCACAGCGCGGGATGCTTGCGAGGCTTGCGATCGTCGCGGCTGCGTCGCGGAGCGATTTGAGGCTGGCGGCATCCATGACCGGCTGACCGAGGAACGCTGAGAGCTTGTAGACTTCGGGCACGATGATCGCGGCGCGTTCATGCGCGAGGAAATTGAGGCGCGCCGAGGCCGTGCTCTTGGTCACGCAGAGCGATGGAACACCTGCATTCTCAAGCAACTCGCCGAATTCGCTGTCGTCCTGGAGCACGGCGATATCGGCCATCGCGAGGTAGTCGATCATGCCGTCCATGCGGCCGAACATCCGCGCATTGACGGAATATTTCTGCGCGAGCGTGCGGAGCATGTCGGCGCGGTAGTTGTCGCTCGCATGATAGAAAAAGACCTGCATCGGGGCTTTGATCAGCGAAAGCTGGATCATGAGCGCTTCGAGGTCGCTCTCATGGAACGTGGACGCCAGGATGAGCACGACAGGCCCGTTTTCGGGCGCAAGCTTGAACCGCTTGAGGATCTCGTCATGGCTTTGCGAGGGCTTGTTCTTGTCGAGCGCGAGATAGCCGCCTTCAAAGATATGCTTGGGATCCCAGTGGATGTATTCGAGATATGGCCTGAAATCGGCGTGCGGGATGACCATCGCGTCGAGCGTGTTCGGCTGCCATGCGCTTTCGAGCGCGGTCCGGGGCATGAATCCGATGCGCATGACATCCCAGCTTGCGTCGAGGATGTGCGCGGGATGGGTGACGATCACGGCATGGTTGCTGTTGGCGCATGCATTTGCTGCGGCTGCAGGGCCGATCTCGTCAAACCCGGGGGCGTTTTGCGCGGCTGGCTCGGCGGCTTTGGGCTTCGCGACGCTCAGCGCGTCTTTGATGATCTGCATGCCGGTCTCGGCCACATCTCGCATGCCATCAGCCAGCTCTTTTACGATGGCTGATTTCGCGATCTCTTGTACGAAATTGCCCTTCGGCGTGATGCGGCGAAGCGATACCTGGTGACCGCGTCTCTGGAGCTCTTCGGCAAGCGCCTCGATTTCGGTGCTGCCGGCGGATGCGTCATCGTAACGGATGTCGATCTGAAATGCTGTTTTCTCGGCCATAATCAAATCCCTCAAATTGTCAGAAATATTGGAATCAGGGGCATGCCCCAAAGAAATCACGCTATTTTGCCCGTGTTTTGAGATGGGCGCAAGTCAATGTTTTCACTTTTCGCAAGCCTCGAAATCGAGTAATCTGAGCGTTTATGGTCGGACTGGTCCGCGATAGGCACGGGTTCGGCAGCTTTTACTGGCATCACATCAGGAGATATACGCATGGAGCGCATTTACAGCATCGCGCTTGCTGCAGAGCAGCTTGACGTTCTGACATTGGTCAAAGACTCGACCGGTGCGGTCATGGCCGTACTGATCATTCTCGTCGCGATGAGTCTTATCAGCTGGTACATCATCGCCATGAAGGCGGTCTATCTTTCAAAGGCGCGGCGGCAGTCTGACCAGTTTCAGGGGATTTTCTGGAGCTCCAAGCGTCTCGATAACACGTACAAGGAAGCCGAAAACCTCAAGCGCAGTCCCGTGGCGCAGATGTTCCGGGCCGGCTATATCGAGCTTACCAAGCTGAAAAAAGGTGAGAAAGAGAAGGATAAGGAAGCCGAGTCGATGGAGCTTTCGGGGATCGAGAATGTGGAACGCGCCCTGCGCAGGGCGTCGCTTGCGGAGACGACGGAACTCGAAAAGTCCCTGTCTTTCCTCGCCACGACGGGTTCGACGGCGCCGTTTGTCGGGCTTTTCGGCACGGTCTGGGGCATCATGCACGCATTCGTGAACCTCTCCGCCAACGCCTCCGATCTGGGCATCCAGACGGTTGCGGGACCGATCGCGGAAGCGCTCATCGCGACGGCTATCGGCCTTGTCGCCGCGATCCCAAGCGTCATGGCGTACAACTATTTCAACCAGAAGATCAAAGTGTTGCAGGCTGATATGGAGAGCTTTTCCAACGATTTTCTCAACATCGTGAAGCGGCATTTCTTCAAGTGATCGCGCCGGTCAGAAGATCGCACGGCGCCCGCTCGGGCTTGCCGGCATCTCGGCCATTTCTCTATCTCAATGCTTTTTTTTAGAACGGACACATGGCTGCGGGAAAACTCAGCGAAATCAATGTAACGCCCCTCGTGGATGTGCTCCTCGTGCTGCTCATCATCTTCATGGTGACGACGGCGGTCGCGGAACAGCAGCGGTTGGAGCAGAAAAAACAGGAGAGCGTGCAGGAAAAGACGGAATCTCTTGTGTCGCTCAATCTGCCGATCACGCCGGATAACGATTACCTGGCTGATTCGGATACGACAAAGCTCGTCGTCGTGATTGACAGGAATCTCCGCGTGTTCGTCGTCCGCGGTCTGTCGACGGCCGCCGGTCAGGATCCGGTCGCCGACTGCTCGCAGACGCGTGATCCCGCCCAATGGCAGCCCTGTTTTGATATCATCGTGAGCAGGCTCGGGCAGAATCAGCGCATGCTCAAGGAAGGCCTCTATCTCGAAGCCGATGCCGATGCGCCATACGGCTTTGTCTCGGGCGTGCTTCAGGCGTTTCGCGGCCTCGGGCTTCAGAGCGTCGATATCGTGACAGATCCGCATTTTAAAGCAGTTCTTGAGGCTGAGCCATGACAACGCAATCGACACCAAGCAAACGCCCACGGGATCGCCACAGCGTTTCAAGCGCCATGCGGCTGGGGAGCATGATCTTTTCCGGGCTCGTCAACGGCGCGATCGCCTTGCTCTTCATCCTGAGCTCTGGCTCGCAGGCACCCGAAATGGCACAGCCCGTCGAGGTCAGCAAGATATTCTGTCGCTATATCGACAACGGAAAGCTGTATCAGACCGAGATCGCCGCCCCAGACTGGCAGACGGCCGAAGAAATCATCTGCGGTGCGCAGATGCGCGATGTCCGACTCTCGCCGATCCTCTTCGAGGGCGCTCGACTCGTCATCGGAGATACCGGAAACCCCGTGATGCTCGCCCAGCGCGAGAGCTGCTCCTGCTCGCAGGAGGAACGCGTGCCCATCCTTCAGGATCTGTCGATTGTCGAGGCTCCGCGACTCGGTACCGAAGAGAAAAAATACGCCCTGCCGACGATCATCAATGTCCAGGAACAGGCCGATGCCAATACGGTCACGACTGAAAAGACCGATGCCAAACGCCCCACAAAGCCCGTCAAAAAAGAGCCGACGCTCGATGACCTGCTCTCGGCTGCCGAGTTCGATCCGGCACGCCCTGTAAGCAATTACGACATGAGCGGCTCGCGGGACGGTTCCAGGCTCTCGAACTCGGCGACTGGACAAGGCGATCCCTACCTCCAGAAAATCAAGGCAAAGCTCGATAACACGATGGAAGCCCCCGCCAGTGTCCCGCAGTCACAGCTCCGTAAACTCTCGGCTGTCGCATGGGTGCGCATCAGCGACAACGGCATCGTCACGAGCTGGGGCTTTGACAAGAAGAGCGGTAATGCCGCCTTCGACAAGATGATCGAAATGACGCTCAAGCAGTTCATGATGGGCGGCACCCAGCGTTTTGCGCCGCCGCCTGCTCAATGGAAATTCAAGGACATCCCCTTCAAGGTCGAAGGCAAGAACATCAAGTAATCTCAAGGAAAGCGCTTTATGGATCAGATCCAGGAAATCATTTCGTCCCTCGAAAAACAATTTAACGGCGATCAGGCACACGATATCGAGATCGTTCGCGAGTATTGCAAGACCCTGCCCCAGTCGGAGGACAGCCTGCGCATCGTGACCGCGCTCGGCCGTTATGCGGCGGAACATTTCCCCGATGAGCCGATGGTCAAGGATGCCAAGAAAATCGAAGAGGCATTGACCGGCTTTATGGACAAGATCCACCATGCACAGGACTGCCTTCGCGACAAGAAGTATGAGGAAGCGATCGCCGGCTTTGACGAGGTCATCGGTGATATCAAGCCGCCGAAAATCGAGGGCAAGCGTCAGTATTCGTTCAGCCATCCGTTCGAGGAGATGATCGTCCGCGCTTCCACGCGCGACACCACGCCCATCGAGCGCGTCTCGCCGCTTCCCGAGGTGCTCTATTATCAGAAAGGCGTGTGCTGCTTCGAGCTGAAGCGATACGCGCAGGCGCGCGAGGCTTATCAGTGCGCGCTGGAGCTCAATCCGGTCAACGTCCGAACCTGGTTCGAGATCGCGCAGATCGACAAGATCGAGGGCAAATATGAGGATCTTCGCGCCCTTCTGCTCAAGGTTCACCCGATGCTCTTCACGCGCAACATGCTGGCGCGTTTTTATCGCGAAGAAGCCGGGCTTGCGATGATCGAGGAGAAATACGCGCTTGCCGTTTCGCTGGTCTATCTGAGCCTGGATTACGAGGATTCGCCGCAGGCACGTGCGCAGCTCAACGCGCTTGCCAAGCATCGCGGTGTCGACCTTTCCAAGCCGACCGTCGGGAAGGTGCGCGCGCAGCTCGAAGAAGCCGGCATCCCCGTGGGGCCTGCGCCCCAGGTCTATAAGCTCGCGATCGATATCGGCAACACGATGAAGAAATCGCATCCGGAGATCGCTAAAATGGCGTATGCGATCGCCTATGATGTGACGCATTACGAGCCGCTTCTCAAGGAACTGGAAGCCTGATGGCGCAGGGCTATGCGGACGCATACGCCCTGCTTGTCGGCGCTTGCTTCGCATACGCGCCGACCACGCCGCTATCGGCTGTCGGCCGATACGCGGCGTTTTAATCTATGGGTTTGCTGCGCGGCGCGGCATTGGGGACGTTCGCGTACAGCGCGCGGAGCGGGTCTGTTTCGGGCGCGTATGCAAATGCGATCGAGAGGCCCTTGGTCGCGGATGCCTGTTTGCTCATCAGCGCGCTCAGCTCGCTGTCTGCGCCGCTCGTCGGTCTGCGCCAGCGCTGCCTGCGTTCCTGGATCTCGCGTTCCCATTGCGCCTGAAGGAGCAACAGGGTTTCGAGGTCTGGCGGCAGTCTGTCGCGGAAGGCATAGAGCACTTTGCCCGTGGCTTCCGCGTCGTTGCACGCGCGGTGCGCGCCTTCGAGGGACACGCCCAGGCGCTCCGAGACCATGCCCAGCTTGTTCCCCTGATTCGGGTAAAAATGCTCCGCAAATATGAGCGGGTCGAGGATCGGGTTGGCGGAGGGCCAGCGCTTCCCGAGGGCTTCCAGCTTGTGCGTCAGGACCGTCTTGTCGAACGCGATGTTGTATGCCACGATGCCGTGACCTTCAAAGGCTTTCAGAATGTCGGGCACGATTTCGCGCAGCTTGGGCTGACCGGTCACGTCTTCCTGCGTGATGTGCGTGAGCTTGACGACTTGTTCAGGAATCTCGCATTCGGGATCGACAAACCAGTCGAATTGCTTGATCACTTCGCCGCGATAGAACTGGACGATACCGACTTCGATGATCTCGCAGCTTTGGGGATCGAGCCCTGTCGTTTCAAGGTCAAACACCGCAAGCGGCATGTCGAACCATAATGCAGGCCAGTTGTTGAAAGCCATGGATGCTCCTAGGGAAAATCAGGTTGGATCGCACACAGGCGAGCGGTCATACGGGAAGTTGCGTTCGATAAGTAGATCCATGATATCATTGGCGGTCTGCGGATTGCCAGTTTTATATGCGTTGCAGATCAACGCATCTACAAAATCGATGAGATCGGTGCCGTAATCCGTTCTTCGCGGTCCTGATTTGGGTTCATATTTCTGGAGCAAGAGATATCGGTCGCTTGCCAGGGCGTTATAGATATCTGTTGTCTTGCACTTGACTTTGTCTGGCGGCACGCTTGGGTCTTGCACATCCGAGCCGTCCCAGAGATCCCAGACCATATAGGTGACCCATGCTTCGCAGAGATCCTGTAACATGGCGTTCGGATCGGTCAGCGAGGGTTCGGGCACGATGATGCTGCCCGTATGGCTGTTGTCATAGAGGTGCGCGATATCGTACCAGTAGCTCGCGTTTGGCATGACGCGCCAGTATTGCGTGATCGGGGTATTGCTTCTCAGGCTCTGCATCATCAGCGAGTAGAATGTCGCCCAGCCTTCGCTCCAGGCGAGTGTCGGGTCGCTTTTTTGCGAGATCACGTGGCTATTTCCGGAAGTGTTGTCGCGCCGCTGGAAGAGGATATAGTGCCCGAATTCGTGCAGGATCGTCGGGTAGCCCCACGGGCCTTCGTTGCCTGTCTCGCCACTGATCAGCATCTGGTTTTTCAGCTGTGTTTTGCCGGCAGCGATCGCGTTCGGGAGCAGGCATGTGCCGCACGACCATTTGATGCCGTTGTTCCAGACCGCGCCCAGGGACGGGGCATCCTCCAGGGAGAGGATAAAGCCCGTGTTCTTCATATCCTGGAATGCCTGATAGAGCTGCTGGTAGAGATAGAGGCCACCGGATGCCTGGTTGATCGTCACGCGGATATCGCCCATGTCTCCGGGATCGTCTTTTGTCGTGTAGTTCGACAGGCGGATCGTCCACTCCCAGAAATCGTAAGGCGTGTTCAGCGATGCCTTGAGGACGGCGAGTTTCATCTTGTTGCCGACATACCAGACGGGCACGATCGAGAGCCAGTCGGACGAGACGGGCAGCCTGGAGATCTGCATTTCAAAGGTGCCGTCGGCATGGACGACGGTGGACGCGAGTTCTTTGCCGTTGGCATCGCGCAGCGTGATCGGGATATTCTGGCCCGTGATATCGACTTTCTTGTCAAATTTGGGCAGCTGGTAGGCATCGTAATAGACGGTCTGCACTTCGAGCCAGAGGCGGCCTTTGACGCGATAGGGCATGCATTGGCCAGTCGAGGCGTTGCATGCCGATCGGTCCGGGCATGAGCCGCATGAGCCGCCGCAGCCGTCGTCGCCGCAGACTCTGCCGTTGCAATAGGGGATGCAGCCCAGGCAGGTGCTTCCGGTACACGTCAGATCCGGCGGGCATGAGCCGCATGAGCCGCCGCAGCCGTCGTCGCCGCATGATTTGCCGACGCAGTTGGGCACGCAGGTCTGGGGCATCTGTCCGCACGATCCGTCCATGCAGATCATGCCGGTCGGGCATGTGCCGCACGAGCCACCGCAGCCGTCATTGCCGCAGATTTTCCGCACGCAGTTCGGCACGCAGGTCGGCCGTACACACAGGCCGTTCATGCAGACGGTCTGGCCGGTGTCGCAGATCCCGCATGCCCCGCCGCAGCCGTCAGGACCGCATTGAAGTCCATCACACATCGGCGTGCATTGGGGCGTTTCGGGGTCTTCCGAACACCCGAAAGATAAGGCTGACAGCCCCAATAAAATCAAGAGAATGAGTGACGATTTCTTCATACGGTACCTGCGGTTTTTCTCTGCGGTGCATCATGCACCAAAGACAAACATTGAAAAAACTGGTGGGATTGTCAAGCGGCAATTGATGACCGTGGGGCGTGTGATGGTTGTGGTTTAAGGCGGCTGCGCTCGTGTCTGTGCTTGCGGTTCATCCGGGCGGTCGTTTGAACGCATCTGGCAGAAATACACGAAAGGCGGGGGCGCGGCGTATGCGCGTTGCGCATAGCCGCGAAGCGAGCCGTATGCCTGCATTCTGGCGGCATGGCCGCCAGGAAGCAGGCATAGGCGAAGCGATAAAAATTAAAAAAAATGCACCTCCGATGATGCAAATGCTTTTGGGCTGGCACCATTAGGTCAGGAGGTGAGGGTATGCTCAAGATCACAGAGATCGCTTTTGGCCTGGAAAAGACTTGGAGACATCGCATGCACGATGCCGTGACGGTGCCGCATCACATCAGCTTTCTCGCACTGATACTGGGGATCAGCGTGTCGCAGGCGGGCGTGATGGCAGCGGTTTTGCTGCTGGGCCTTGTGGCCAGCGCAATTGTGGCTTTGGC
>JAFZFY010000410.1 GCA_017555665.1 Pseudomonadota bacterium
ATAGCATAGCCGAACGCGCCCAAAAAACTTGGCAGGGTACGGCCTTATCCGGGCTTGCAGGCAGAGATCAGGGCAAGGCGCATCGGCATCTGAATGGGCACGCCTTCAAAGTACTGATGGAACGAGCGCACAAGACGTGTGAGCAGGGCGCGCATATCGATGGCGGGGCTGACAAATGTCTGGCAATAGGCGAGGAAGTGCGTCTCGACAAGCGTGCTGAAGAGCTGCTGTGCGACATCGTTGAAACCGATCTCGAAATTGACGACATCGCACGCATCGATATAGAAACCGCATCCTTGCAGGATGGCATACATGTTGTCGAGATCCATGTTCATGTACACGTTATCCATGATTTCCTGTGCGCCCACTGGATAGACGGTGAGGAGCGACTCTTCGAGAAGGTCGAAGAAAGCGGGAAATGAGCCGATGAGCGGGGCGGAAAAGACGAGGCGGCCGCCAGGACGCAGGACGCGATAATAGGCGGGGAAGACGCTTTCGGCATGGCTGATCGTGCTCAGGCCGGGCTCTGTGAGGGCGAGATGAAAGATGTTATCCTCGTAGTTGAGCGCGCTGAGCTTTTGTGTGGAGAAGAAATTGCGGACACGGCACTCGCGTGCGAACTGGCGCATGACTTCAAAGCGGGTGTTCGACTCGTCGACGATCATGAGTTTTCCGCCGTTTGTGAGATTGGCGGCGATATTGAGCAGGAACGATTTGAGGCGGAGTTCCGGGAGAAGGATGACGGGTTGCGCGGGCAGCCTCGGAATGCTCAGATTGAGCAAGGGCATGTCGACATGGGCAGTCCATATCGGCTCGACATAGGTCTCGTCGATCTTCATCTGCTGCATGAGGCGGTCGGACATCTGCTGCTGATCCATAACTAGGTGTTCCTTTCCCCGAAGTGGGTGAAGCTGGTGTCTTTTCTATCCGAGGGGAGTCCCGATTCGAACCATTCGAGCGAGGCGCGCGTGCATTTGCCGATTTTTCGGCATGGTGTGCCGAAATGCAACGCGAGATGCCGTATTGCGTCCGAATGTTGGGGGGGGGATGTGAGCAGCAGGCCGAAATCTTCGCCGCCGCAGAGCATGGCGCTGACAGGATCGAGGCCGCATGAAGCGGCGGCTTCGCGCATTTCGGCAGTGGGCACGAGTGCGTCGATATCGACGCGCGCGCCGCATCCGCTTTGTGCGAGCAGGCGCGGCAGATCTGTGCGAATCCCGTCCGAGAGATCCATCATGGCTGTCGCGAGTGCTTGGCGTGCGATCTCTGTCGCGATGCTTGGCAGGGCAATCGGTCGTCGGAATGCCTGCAAAAAGATGTTGAATGCTTGATCTGCCGTGATCTGTGACGTGCAATCACGGCGGGCATTGGTTTGATTCGCCCCAGGAACGCACGCGTTGTCCGAGGCTCTGGCGAGGATGCTGAGGCCGATGTGTGACAAGCCTGGTGAGCCGAGGACAAGGATATCGTCGCCGGGACGTGCGCCGTTTCGCATCACAGGGGCATATCCTGGACAGGATCCGAACATCGTGATCGAGAACATGAGCGTCTGGCTTCGCACGACATCGCCGCCGATCAGCCAGCAGTGGCGCAGGTCATGGTCTTCGATGCAGGTTCGCAACGCCGTGATGATGCCGTGAACGTCATCAAAAGGCATGGATTTGGGGAGCCCCAGTGCAAGCGTGAACGGTCCGGGCTGGCCGCCCATTGCCGCGATATCGCTGATATTGGATGTCAGGCAGCGATAGGCTGCATCTGCAGGGGTCATCCAGTCTAGTCGGAAGTGGACGTTTTCGATCGAGGCATCTGTCGTGACCAGATCGTGTGACTGACGCATGACGGCACAGTCGTCCCCGATGCCGCGCGAAACGAGGTCATCGCGCGTCGGGAATACGACCTGAATGTCTTCGATGATCTGGGATTCTGTCCATGATGCCATGTTTCGTTCCTGGACAGCCTAGAGGATTTTGCCCAAACAGCGCTTGAGGAAGCCCTCTCGCTTCTGGGGTTCTGCCGGCTTGAGCTTGGATTGGCTATGCAATGTCGGGTTTGTCTTGAGACGGATGCACTGGCTGCTGAAAGGCTTGTGTCTGGCTGCCCGTTCTGCCGCAAGCTGGCTGGATCGCACTTTGCGCACGCCTTTTTGGGATGCGGGCGTGTAACGCTTGACGGCGGGTTCGACCGGGTCGGCTTCTGGTTCTTTCGCCTGTATCGGCTTTTTGGCCGGTGTGACATCCGGCGTGCACATATACTCGCCCCCGGGCGGTGTGGAGCGGCGCACAGTCCAGGCATCGATGGCTTCGCGTCTTTGGCATTCGATCGGATCGAGGAACGCTTCAAGCGCAATCGCAAGCTCATTGACGTTCTGGTAACGCGCCGATGGTTTTTTCGCGACGCATTTCAGAATGATGTCGCGGAGCTGCTGGGGCACGTTTTCGCTCATCTGCGGGAACGGGTTGTTGATGTGCATCATGGCGATATCGATGGCTTTCTTGCCTCTGAACGGGGCATCGCCTTCGAGCATGGCGTACATCACGCACCCGAGCGCATACACATCGCTTCGGCCATCGAGCTGTTCGCCTTTGGCCTGTTCGGGGCTCATATATTCCGGGGTGCCGCATACGACGCCGCCTCGCGTAATTTGTTGGGCACTTTCCGGACCGCTGACGACTTTGGCAAGGCCAAAATCGACGACTTTGATCCTCAGATGGGGACCGTTATTATGCATGATAAAGATATTTTCAGGCTTCAGGTCACGGTGGATGATGCCTTTCATGTGGGCTTCCGAAAGGCTCCATGATACCTGAAGGGCGACGCGCGTCGTCGTGAGTGCGGAAAGATTTTTCTTGATGCGCATGATTTCGCGAAGGTCTTTCCCGTACAGCCACTCCATGACGAGGAACATGAACCCGTCTTCCGTGACCCCGTAATCGATCAGTTCGATCGTGTTCGGGTGCATGAGGCGTTTGACGGTGCGCACTTCTCGCTTGAAGCGTTCGATTGCGATGGGGTCACGTTGCAGACTCGATCGCATGATCTTGAGCGCCACCGGTTGTTGCGGAGTCTGTTTGAGGTCGGTTGCCAGATAGACAAACCCCATGCCGCCTGCAGCAATGAGTTTTTCTATGCGGTATCTGTCGCCGATCACATGTCCCACCCTGAAATCGGACGCAGGGTCGTGTTCTTCCAGATGTTTTGCTGCCACCATGTCACATCGTCCTTTGGGCATCCCAATGCCCGCTCTTTCCCTGAGATAAGGCGCGTCATGCCATTCATGCGCCTGAATCACACTCTGGCACAGCGTGTGAAAAAGACAAAGTTTTGAGGTAATGTCAGCCCAGAGTTCGATGAATGATCGCTGGTTTTGCGATCTGGCCGCTGTTATG
>JAFZFY010000411.1 GCA_017555665.1 Pseudomonadota bacterium
AGGCGTTTCGCCCTGTGTGACTGAATTCGTCATCACAAATGCAGTGCGCGTATGCGATGCATAAGTCATATAGTCTGATGCACGTTTGACCCAACAGGTCACATAATCCAGATTGCCCAAATTCTTTTGATTGCCAAAGACAAGCGCGATATCAGATTTTTGTTCCGCACTCATATATCTGGCACCAATATACGGCGGATTGCCGATAATATAATCGAACCTCAAGTCAGGTGATTTCGTCTCTGGATTATAGTCTTTGTCATCCTTCAATAACTCTTGCCAATCCAACCTCAACGCATTTCCCTGAATGATATGCGCACTTCTTTTCAAAGGCAAATCCGCATACGCCATGCCAAACCACTCACCGACCTCGCGGTTCATCAGATGTTCGACAAGCCACATGCCAGTTCGAGCGACTTCGCATGGAAAATCGAGAATTTCGATACCATAGAAATGGTCAATGCTAACCTTGATCAACGGCGAAACATCCAGCAATCGCTGACGCGATGGATATTTCATCCTGATGATTTCAAGCTCAAGACGACGGAGTTCCTTATATGTCGTAATCAGGAAGTTGCCGCAACCGCATGCAGGGTCTAAAATACGCAGGCTTGCAATCTTCTCATGAAATGCTTCGAGTTTTTTGGGCGTCGCCTTAATGCGCTCGAACTCTGCCCAAAGGTCGTCCATAAACAGCGGATTGATGACCTTTAAGATATTCTCCTCGCTTGTGTAGTGCGCTCCGATTTCGCGTCTTTGCTCGGGATCCATGATGCCCTGAAACATCGAGCCGAAGATGGCCGGCGATATTTTACTCCAATCGAATTTGCAGCAGTCAATCAAAGTCTGCCGCATCACATCGTTAAAGCGAGGCATTCTTAGAACTTCACTAAACAAGCCACCATCCACGTATGCAAATTGTTTCAGGTCTGCAGGAAGCAAGGTGTTTCTCGCTTCAGGTGATGTGTCTAAAACCTCGAACAATTCCGTCAAGCGAGAACCAAGATCATTGCCATTGGGATTTGAATTGTCATTGTAATTCAAAAACGCATCTTTCGGGAAAATACCCGTGTCTTCCGCAAACATGCAGAACAATAATCTCACGAGATAGACTTCAAGGGCGTGCCCCTCGTATTTCGCCCCTTTGAGTGCATCGTGGATTTTTGCCATTTTCATGGCTGCCTCGACGTTGACCTCAAACTGATCATCATAAATGCGTTGAGTCTCATAACCGGCAATGTTTGCGAAATGGCGCACATATTTCCGGATGTCTTTCAAGCGAAAAGAGACATGCTCTGCCGTCGTGCGATGGTAAAGCTCGAATCTGTCAAAATCGCATACCAGTACGAGTTCAGGCATTTGCTCTGCAGGCAGATGAAACACATAATCCTTGACCTGTTCAAAAGCCTTGCCGAGGTCTTTGCCTTTACTCTTCATTTCGACAATGAGTTTTCGTGGCAAAAAGTAATCGATGTAACCGTCATCGCCGAATTCTTTGGGCGTCTTGTGCTCAAATTCGCCATCATCCAACAGCGGGTTTTCCACACCGAAGACAGCCAGAAATTCGGTCACAAATCGCTGTGCCTGCTGACGCTCTGCGCCTTTCTGTTTTTCCCAAACTTTCCGAAAGCTTGCCGCTCTATCTTCAATTTCCGCCCAACTAAGTGTGGCCATGGCTTCTCCTTTGGTTATTACAGCCGCAGGCGAGACGCCTGCTTTCCCTGGGGCATCATAACATAAAATTATGCCTGTGCGTATTTGCCGCAGGCAAATAGCACAGGCCAGCGCGGCGTATCGCGAAGCGATAGCCGCGCACAATCAGATGCCCCAGTCATCCACGGGCTCGATATCGGGCACAACCTTCGGGAACAACTGATTCACGACATCTAAATATTCCTCTTCTGAACGCGCGTACAGATAAGCAAAGCGCAGCGTGTGTTCAGCGACTTTGCGCGCATAGTGACGCGACTCATCAAAAGAAAACTCATCCACGATAAAATCGATGGTCTTGCCCTTGTCGCGAAGCGCCCACGGACCAATGCGATGCGGACCGCCGTTATAGCTGCCAGCCGTAAATGTCAGGTTGCCCCCCCACTTTTGGTGATGCAAATGCATATAATAAGCGGAATAGACAAATCCTGTCCGAGGGTCGAAGAATGTTTCAGGATGATATTCGAGACCAAGTTTTTGTGCGATATATCTCGCTGTTTTAGGGATCATCTGCAATGCGCCGATGGCATCTGCCGACGATACCTGCCACGTCCTAAAGCGAGATTCCTGAAGCATGATGCCATATATAAAAAATCTCGGGATATGATATTCAGAAGCCAAAGACTCCACGAGCGGTGCAAAAGGCTGAGGATAAGCCATCAGATGCCGATAATTGCTGCGTTCGGGCCAAACCTTGCTTAAAGCGCGAATGGATCCGGAATTCTCTTCCCAAGCCTGATTGTAGGATTCGACAAGATGTGTCGCATAATGCCTGAATGCATCGCGTTCGGAAGCCGGCACACCTGCGAGCAACTGTTTTTCATTCTTATTATAGAGTGAGCGCGCCGCCTCGATTTCGTCATATCGCGCAAGCAAGACAATCTTGCGCCAAAGCGCAGAATCCGGCGTTTTGCAATGCTTCGGACCATATCCCCACACATAAAAAGTCTGATTATTTAGGGGATCCTTATCTTTGCGGAACGTCTGCCGGAACGCATCCTGCGCGTTTTCGCCAAACCAATCTTCTGCCCGCTGATAAGCCAACATATCATACCAAGTCAGCGGAAATTCCTGGTGAATCTCGTTGAGTCTTTTACGTGCTGTATCCGCATTGCCGAGCTGATATTCTGCATACGCTTGCCAGTAAAGCGCTTTGCCTCGGACAATCGGGTTCTGATTGCGCTTGAGCTTTTCAAATGCCTCGATGGCCTCCGGCCATTTGTTGTCTCGAATAAAGGTCTGCGCGTAAAATCCCCAGACAGACGTATCATTCGTCGCTTCCGCATATTCCTTGAGAAGCGGGCGAGCTTTTTCATTCTCGCGGAGATCAAAAAGATACCAGCCGCGAAGATACAGCGAGCGGCTGTGATATTTTCCGCGCGGATACTGGCGGTCATAATTCTCAAGCGCTTTAATTGCTTCGGGATAGTTGAGCTGCCGTGAGAGCGCCCGAGAAATACCGAATACAGCTTCCTCGCGGTTCGGGCCGGTTTTCTTGGCCCATTTGCGATAGATATTCTCACTGAGCTGCGGTTCTTCAGAATTCGTCATCGAAACGCGCGCAAGCTCCCATTCGGCCTTATCCTTTAAAGAAGGTGCAATATCTTCCGAAATCAGCGTTTTGAGTTCTTTTCGGGCATTGTCGTAATCGAAATGCGAAATCAGCCGTTCTGTTCGAGCATACCGATCTGCTGGAGAATATTTTTTCAGGCGTTCGCCATTTTCAATGAGTTCCGGCCAAAGCGACATCTGTGTCGCCGGATAGCGCAAGATGAGCTGATCGATTTTTTGCTGCGCACGCGCATTGTTTTTCTCGGCTTCGGCAATTTTCATCTGTGCGTAGAGAAGACTTGCCGTCTCGAATGCATTCGCGCCAGAGATGACGCCATTGATGAGCTTATTCAAGCGCGCCAAAAGCTTGAGATCTGGTTCTGCCAGTTCGAAAAGCCCGGCTTCGCCAAAGGCGCGCGCGAGTTTGAGCACGAGCGGTCTAGAAGTCTTGAGCGTTTTCGATTTTTCAAGTGCCGAAACGGCCTGTTCGAACGCTTTGTCCCCAATCATGCCCTGGATATGCCAGAACGCGAAGACATCGCCTAAAGACTCATCCGGAACAGTCATAGACTCGAAAGGCGCTGCACATGGGGTTTCGGCGGTGCATTTGCCAGCCAGAATACGCGCCTTTGCGGCAATAAACTTCATCGTCGGGGATGGCTTAGCATTCCCAGCCAGTTCCATCGCCTCGCGGTATCGAGCGGCGCGCATCAGGTAACGAACATGCGCCTCATCCGGATCCAAGATCGCTGGCTGATAGGCCAAGTGGCTGATTGCGCTTTGCATAAATTTTTCAGTCAGCACAGTGAGATACGATTTAAAATCGATATTTTTTGTATTTTCCTCTGGTGCCTTTGCAGCTTCAATATTGACAGGATCCAACGCTTCTTGCGGTATCGGTTCTTGATCTGTCTGTTGCACACTTTCGGTCACTTCAGACGCCGGTTTTAAAGACGCACCAGCCGGATCATGACACGCACAGGCGCTCATCATCAACACCCACAAAACATGAATCGAACGCTTGATATGCATATTTCCCGCTCACCTCAGATCGCTTAAGCCCACAAAAGGCACTCATTCCCTACTTAGATATAAAAGCAAATCCATTTTGAGGCAAAGTCAGCCCGTTTTGCGCGCATCTGCAAAAAAAACTCATACAATATGCCTTAATCCTGTTAAACTGCGTGTCTGTTCCATCCATCTGGGTTGGAGATTATACATATAAGCAAAGGAGATTCTGACTATGACATTGAGCGAACGCATTCTCGATATTTTCAAAGGCATGGCGCAAGTTCCTCGCCAGTCCAAACATGAAGACAAGATCGCGACCTGGCTAGTCGCGCGCGCCCAGAAAGACGGTTTTGATGTTGAGCGCGACAGTGCGAACAATGTGATTATCCGCGTTCCGGCGACGGCCGGGTATGAGAATGCCCCGATCATCGTCCTTCAGGGCCACATGGACATGGTGTGCGAGAAGACGCCGACATCCAAGCACAATTTCGACACCGATCCCATTGAAGTGATTATCGAAGATGGCTGGATGCATGCGAATGAAACATCGCTTGGTGCCGATGATGGTCTGGGTGTTGCGACTGCGCTCGCGATGGCAGAAGATCCCGAAGTTGAGCATCCGGCCCTTGAAATCCTCGTCACGAGTGACGAAGAAACGGGCATGACGGGCGCGAATGCCCTCAAAGCAGAACAGCTCAAAGGCCGAATCCTTCTCAATCTCGACAGCGAGGACGAAGGCATTTTCACCGTCGGTTGTGCTGGCGGACGTGAGACGCGCTCGACGCTCAAACTCACGAAAGCTCCGCTTGTTGCGGGCTCCCGCGCGATCCATGTCCACGTTGCAGGGCTTTTGGGCGGCCACTCCGGTTGCGAGATTCACCTCGGCCGCGCCAGCGCGATCAAACTCAGCACGCGCATCCTCGCGGCTATCCTTGCAATTTCTGCAGATGCACGCTTAGTCGATATCAAGGCCGGTTCCGCGCACAACGCAATTCCGCGCGATTCCAAGTTCACGGTTGCCGTGCCTGCCGCTGATGCAGACAAGATTCTCGCCAAAATCAATGATCTGGCAGCTATCTTCGCCTCGGAATATGCCAAAGCAGACCCAGGTGTCACGGTATCCGCATTTGCAGAAGACATCGCCGGCAGCGCGTATGACAATGCATCGCTTCGCAAAATCGCCGATCTGCTCTATTGCTTCCCGCACGGCATCGCCGCCATGAGCCAGGATATCGCCGGTCTCGTCGAAACCTCCGCAAACCTCGCATCCGTCAAGATCGCGGATGACACGCTGCACATCCTGTCAAGCCAGCGTTCAAGCGTTGCCTCCAAGCTCAACGCCATCACCGCTCGCATCGAAGCCTGTCTGCGTCTTGCTGGCGGCGTCGCTGTTTCAAATGAAGGCTATCCCAGCTGGCAGCCCGAAATGGACTCCGATGTCCTCAAGCGTTGCGTCGACCTCTACACCAAACGCTTCGGCCATGCGCCCAAAGTCGATATCATTCACGCGGGCCTTGAGTGCGGCATCATCGGTTCCAAGATCCCCGGCATGCAGATGGTATCTTTCGGCCCGACGGTCGTCTCCCCGCATTCCCCGCAGGAACGCGCCGAAGTCGCAACCATCCAGATGGTCGCGGATTTCCTCGTCGATCTGCTCAAATCCTATAAATAAAACGAGCCGTATGCGCCCCACAGGCGCATAGGCGAGTAGAGCCGTGTTATGACACGGCTCTGATATGTAGTGACCGTTGTCAAGCCTTACGTCTTATTTGTTTGGATTAGATGTTTCCTCAGTCAATGTCATTTGAGGACATTGAATGAGATTTGGTTTTCAGTTCCCGACATTTGGCCATTCTGATATTCGTGGATTGGTTACCGCAGGTCAATGGTTTCGTCGAGAGTTCTACAGTCTACAGGCGTGGATCACAGATGTGCCGACATAGAGCCGACGTAGATAACTCAA
>JAFZFY010000412.1 GCA_017555665.1 Pseudomonadota bacterium
TACTCGCCTATGCGCGTTGCGCATACGGCTCGCAAACGCAAAAGGCGTGCGGACTGCACGCCTCTTTTTTTTGCAAAGGCCTATGCGCGTTGCGCATACGGCCTTTTTTTGCTCGCCTATGCCCTCTGGGCATACGGCTCGCACATTCACTGCACTTCAAGGGCATATTTTCCAACGCCTCTGGCCTTCAAACTATAATTGATACCAATCAAAAACTTCTTTCTAGGATCGCTTGCAAAAGGCGCATCATACCCATTCGTCTTGATTTGCTTTAATGCCTCTTTTGCTGAACGACCTTTTTTGAACTCAATAATATAAATATATTGATCTGTTTTAAAAATTAAATCTATCCGACCAATATTGGTGCGATACTCTGCCTGAACATAATAACCCAAGAGTTTGAATAAGATAAAACAGAAATTCTGCACATGTACTTCGAGATCGCGCTCAATCTCATAAGGAGTGTCCGCCATCAGAGAAAACAGACGCGTGAGGAAAGCGTCTATATTTCCTGCCTCAATATCTTTAACAAAAGTTATGACATTAAATAGAGAAGAAGAGGATGCCTTGGAATAAAAAGGAATAAAGAAATCGAGCATGCCTTTTTCGACTTCTTTGTTTGGAAATCCAAGCTTATAAGTGTCAAAACGGTCTTCATATTCTTTCAGCGTCAGATAACCACTTTGATAGAGCAACGGAATAACATCATCGTTAAACGAATCGATTTCATTGAGCTGCGCTTCGTTATAAGATGCCATGGAAAGATTGCCAATCTCATAGTTATGGCTTTTAAACAATTCAGCAAGATAAGTCGGCGTACCCGTAGCAAACCAATAATTTCCAATCTCGCATTTATCAAGGGCAATCAGAAGACTAAATGGATTATATACAGGTTCCGAATTTCTTTTAAAATGATAGCCATCATACTGAATTTTCAGTCGTTCACACATCTCATCAAACGATATATGATTAACTTCAGCCATTTTTCGGATATCATCATCAAAATACGCATGCACCTGCTTTTCGGTAATGCCGCATATCGAAGCATAACGCGAATCAAACGTCATCTCCGTAATGTTATTCAAAGCACTGAAAACACTCAGTTTCCCAATTTTTGTCACACCGGTCAAAAGGACAAATTTAAAATAATCTTCATAAGGCTTAATGCATCCATAAAATCCGTGAAGCATCTCGCGATACACTGCTTGCAGCTCGGGCTTGCCGATCGTGTCCAGAATCGGCTTTTCGTACTCATCGATGAGCAGTGCCACCTGCTGACCAGTCTTTTCTTTTGCCAGCCGGATCACACCTTTAAAGCGCGTCTCAATATCTCTCCCGGTTTGAGAAATGCCATATTCCTGCTCCCATAATACCAGATGTTCATTGAGCAGATTATCAAGCGCCTCCGGTTTTGTATAAGTTGCCCCGCTCAAATCGAGATGAAACACCGGACGCTTGATCCATTCCGTCTCAAGTTTTTCGATGGCAAGCCCCTCAAACAAGTCTTTCCGGCCATCAAAATAAGCATGCAACGTCGAGACGAGCAGGCTCTTGCCAAATCGACGAGGACGCGACAAAAAGTTGAACACAGAACCATGTACAAGCTCATAGACAAGATCCGTCTTATCGACATAGACATAGCCTTCTTCACGAATCCTTCTAAACGTCTGTATACCAATCGGAAACTTATGTGCCATATCAACCTCCTCTTATCCGCCCCCCTCCCACCCTTTTAACTCGCCAAGTTGCAAATGGCGAGTATTTTAAACAGTCATGCAGCACATCAATCCGTCACCGAAGCCATGATGACCACATATCTGTCCAGACTCCGGTCATAAATGCTCCAACAGCCTGTGCCCCACCACTCATTGCCTTCATCAAAATAATCCGCCCAATCCGTTGACCAGATATACACCTCAAGCGACTCTGCGCCATTCGGGAACAATGTGCGGTTGATTTCATCAAACTTCTCGGCCGTGAGCCCCTCTTCAATGATATGTCCATTTCTCATAATCGGTCCGCCCCCCGAGGGCGGTTCAAGA
Source organism: Pseudomonadota bacterium (assembly GCA_017555665.1). Lineage (GTDB taxonomy): Bacteria > Myxococcota_A > Bradymonadia > UBA4248 > UBA4248 > UBA4248. Next base: position 2,043 of record JAFZFY010000412.1, read on the forward strand.
AAAGCATACCAATATCGAAGCTGCTCTCCGATCCTATCGCTTCTATAGTAGATCTCATCGTCGCTGGCTTGTTTCCAATCGCCGCGAGGCATCGCAAGAAATTCAGCCGCATCCATCTTTTCAGACTGCGCTTCCTCAATATTCATTTTACAAGAATAATCAAAACAAAACTTTCGCATCGCAAAAAGCACAGCTGCCAGATGTGACGAAACGCCTTTATACGGTTGTTTGTTTTTCATCAGGCAATAATCCAGAACACAGGGGCTGCACTTCTTGAGCAACGAATAAAAGCTATCCTCGATTACCTCACTCATATCCGTTGCAAACATAAACTTCCTGTCTTTTGAAGCATCCCAGAAAGAACACACAATCATCAGATTTGTTCCAAACTTATAATTCTTTACAAATTTATCATATAAAACTTCTTCGGTTAATTGTTCTTCGTCCAAAAAGGCAGAATAGCGCCAATTATCATCCGGCTTATCGCTGTCGTATGCACAAACCGCGCACTTTTTATTATCAATCAGCGCATTCAAATCATCATAAAAATCATTCATTTCAGCGCCCATTAGATTAAAGTTGTAACACACTTGACAATTTGCAAAACTCAATATTACTTTATCATTTACATATATTGTAATTCTATTTTCGTTATTATTTACTGGACTCAAAATCAAATACCCAGATTCATCTAATCCATATTTCGGCAACACAGCTTGTGTTGCCATGGGCGGCACAGTCCCAGGAATTTTGCCTTTCATATATTTAAATATCTCATCTGTCACTTCACTCGAACGCGCAATTTCCTTTTTAATTTTCCCCGAACAGATATCGCAATATTCTTTCTGATGAATTGTCTGAACCAGATCGGCATCGAGCGTCAGCAGGTCAACGCCACATCGCGCACAGCACCGCGGGCTAATGCGCCCAAAGCCTGACCCATGGCTATAACCAAGCTTCTTTTCTGCCCTGATAATCTTCGCGCATGAAGGACATACGGTCTTGCCGTCGATTTGCACACCATCCAAAATCTCAGAATCACATCTTTTACATCTGCATTTCTTTCGGCTAGTTTTGCATTGAGCCGCCCGCTCGCTATCTGTTGAACTGCGTCCACCCGCATCAGGCGACGCACTGTTCTTCTGATCACCGCGGCTCGGTGCCCCTTTCTTTGACTTGCTATCGGAATCCATTTTATCCAGAGCAGCAGACAATACCTTAATGCCGCCCGATATCAATAAATCTTTAAGCCCCATATTTGCCCTCTATTCTATCCATCTCAGAATCTGTCTATTTCCACCCAGAATACAGACCGGGGATAAGGATTTATCATAATACGTCCCCTGAATGGGGGCAAGAATAATTTACAAGCCACCCCCAACTGCCACCCGCGCTGTGTACATCGGCAGTCTCTTGTGATACAATGCAGACTGGGCAATTAGAAACGCCCCAAGAGGGGCCGTTTCACCCCACGCTTTCACTGCGTCCCTTGGAGACAGCACAGATGATCCTTTACCACGGAAGCAACATCATCGTTAAAACCCCAGAATTGGTAAAACAGACACGGGCATTGGATTTTGGCTATGGGTTTTATACCACCCCCAATATGCCCCAGGCGGAAGCATTTGCAAAACGAGTCACAGCAATAAGAAAGGCTGGTGCAGCCAGTCTTAGCATCTACGAACTGGATGAAGTGGCGTCTTTCGGCGAATGCCGCATGTTGCGCTTCGACAGTGCCAATGAATCATGGCTAAAATTTGTGGCAGATTGCCGAAATGGTGTTGATGCACCCGAAGAATATGATCTCATCTTCGGTCCCATAGCTGACGACGATATGAAATTGACCATTAATCTATACCTATCTGGCTTGTATTCAACAAAAGAAGCGATAGAACGCTTAAAAGTGAAAAACACATATCACCAACTTGTATTCAAAACCGACAAAGCACTTTCCTATATTCATTTTCAACGAGGAGTATTGCTATGAATGAAGAAAAGTATAGCATCTGCCTTGTTATGGCTATTATACCGCAAATCATTGATCTCATCGTCAAAAATAGCAACATCACGGAATGGCAGGCAATCAAAATATTCTATCATTCGAAGCTCTACCGTGATCTATCGGATGAATCTACTAAATTATGGCACTTTAGCCCATTGCTACTCTATACCCTGTTCCAAGATGAATTGCTCACAGGCAGTTATGAGTATCCGGAGGTGGGATTATGACAAACAAGAGCCAGTTTCTTATATACTGCATCCAGAAATACAGCCAAATCAAAAAGATGCAAGGAGCCGATGTCGTGGATTTATTCGAAAAATACAACCTGCAGGATTATATTCTCGAATTCTCCGAGCTCATACAAACACAGGGAGACCTTGCGATTATCGCAGAACTCGATGAATTTATTAGAGTTCGGCAAGATAATCACTGAAAACAATAGCTATGGAGTTAGAATAAATAGGCCATGAACAGACAGGAGCCAGATATCATTGATTTTTATAATTCCCAGGTCGTGAAAATGATTATGGATAAATACGGCTATTCAGAATTGGAAGCTGTCAAGCAATTCGTATTATCGAAAACCCATGAACTCCTGGAAAACGCTGACTGCGGAATGACCAGTTTCGGGGCCGGTGCCGTCCTTGAAATCTGGGAAGCCGAAAAAATCACCGGTGACCCCAGAAATTCTGTCTATATTCGGGAGGATTAAATGTCAGAAGAAACCAAGTTTTTCATGTATCTGATGGAGCATTACGCAGCATATAAGCACCGAATGACTGGAGAAATCCTCCGGGAATGGGAATCCCGTGGTATTCTTCAGACAATCTATGACGGCTATTGGAACTATCATACAGAATGTCTGCAGAACGCATTTGACGATATAGATAGCTTGGTGACCACCGGAAAACATGCATGGTAAAAAAATAAGGAATACACTTATGCCTAAAAAACTCATCGAAGTCGCACTCCCACTCGAAGCTCTTCCCAAACCTTAAGGATTTCCCATGAATTTCGCACAAGTCGTTGATCACATTCGTTCCTCCGCATCCACCGAGCGCCAGAAAGGCGCATGGTTTGAGGAATTCATCCGCCGCTGCTGGCTTACCGATCCCCAATTCTGCCGACGCACGCAGAATATCTGGCTATGGCAGGATTTCCCCGGCCGTGAGTCCCTCGGCGGCAAGGACCTCGGCATCGACCTCGTCGCCGAAATGAAACCCGAAATCACTGGCGATAATGAATTCTGGGCCATCCAGTGTAAATGCTACGATAAGAAAACAACTATCGACAAAAAGGCCGTAGATTCTTTTCTATCCAACGCCCAACGAGCGTTTAATTTGAATAATATTTGCCCCCCCCCCATATAAAACATGAATTAAATTTCATTCGGTTTATTTGGATAGATACTGGATGCAAATGGAACGCCAATGCCGAAGAGTCGATTCGCGGACGATCGAATTTTACGCGGCTCAATGGCAGTTATTTTGATGCGCAGAGAACAGACTACCGTCCCCTTCTTGAAGGCCGTCAGACGGTGGAGCCCCCTAAGTCGCCACGCCCCCATCAAATCGAAGCGATAGAAAAAACGCTTGCGCATTTTAAAGAAAATGATCGCGGCCAGCTCATCATGGCCTGCGGGACCGGAAAAACGCTGACTTCATTGCGAATTGCCGAAGCGATCTGCGCCCAGCCGTGGTCGACCAAACTCGTATTATATCTCGTGCCGTCGATTGCATTATTGGGACAGGCATATAACGCCTGGGCGGCAGATCATTGTGGGGACGTGTCGCGACACGTCCCTACAATGGCCGCCGACCACGCCCCCCTCTATGCTATTGGCGTCTGTTCCGACCCCCATGCCACCGAAAAGCGCCGAAAATCTACGAAAGACAATCTGTTCGACCAAACATTCGACAATCTTTGTGACGTGCCGCTGTCGGCATCGACGAATCCCGAGCGCGTCGCTGCACAACTCATGGCGTATTATCAAGCTCCGCGCGACTTCAAGGAAGAACGGATGTGCGTCGTGTTCTCGACCTACCAGAGCATCGAAGTCGTCGAACAAGCCCAAAAGCTCGTCCTCGAACAAACACAAAACCGTTTCGGCAACTTCGAAATTTGCTTCTGCGACGAAGCGCACCGCACGACACAGGCATGTGCCAAAGCCGAAAGCACGCCGTCCTTTGTACACGTTCACGACGAAAACAAAATTCATATCAAAAAGCGGCTTTATATGACCGCAACCCCGCGCATTTACAGCGAATCCGCCAAATCCAATGCGAAAGCCAAAAACAGCGACGTCCTCATCGCAAGCATGGATGACGAAACCGTCTTCGGTCCAGAAATCCACCGCATTTCATTCAATGATGCCGTCCAAAAAGGCCTGCTCACGGATTATAAAGTCATCGTCCTCACCGCATCCCCCAAGGATTTGCCCGAATCGATCCATCAACGCATCGACGATCCCAATGCTGCAGAAATCGACACAGATATCGCGACCAAACTCTATGGCACGACGCTGGCTTTATCCAAACAAATCACCGGCGACGAAGGCAAAACCTGGCAGGACGATCCCCAGACCTGCCGCCGAGCCTTGCTCTTTGCCAACGTCATTGGCGACGAAGAACTCACCGGATCATCCAAAAACGTCTCCCACATCTTCGAATCCATCAGCGACGCCGTCATTGCCGCCCATCCCGATGACCATATCGTCCACGTCGAATGTCAGCACGTCGACGGTTCGATGGGCGCCAACGAACGCTATCGTTTGCTGGAATGGCTGGACGCCCCATATGTAGACAATATGTAGTGACCTCGGCGTTGCATATCTCGTGGATTTACCTGTAGACTCGCATCGTCTCAACCCAGCGGTAACAGGTTTTACCACATTGCAAGGAGGTCACTGAAATGGAAGCTAGCACAAATCGTAGTGA
>JAFZFY010000413.1 GCA_017555665.1 Pseudomonadota bacterium
CCCCGCCCATCGACTTGAAAAGATCGATCTGCGCGTTCAGCAGCGAACGGCGCGCCTCCAGTTCCGACTGCGATGTCGACACGAAGCTGCGCAACGCCGAGAGCACGCGGTTGTAATCGAGGGCGCCGCTCGCAAAATACTGACGCGACACCTCAAGGATCTCCTTCTGACGTTCGAGCTGCGCCCGCGCGTCCACCAAGGCCTGCTCACGGATGCGCAGTTTCAAAAGCGCCTGCTCGACTTCAGCCGCAGCCTTCATCACCGTGTTGGCATACGAAAAACGCTCGCTCAGATACGAGATCTTGGCGCGGTCGATCGCCGCCGTCTTGTTGAAGCCGTCAAAAATATTCGCGACAAAATTTGCGCCGAGATCCCAGAGCAATGCCTTGAACAAGTCGACGATGCTCGTCGACCGAAACGCCAGAGACGCGCTCAGGCGCAGGCTCGGCAAACGATCCGCGAGCGCGATCACGACCTGCGCATCCGCCTTCTCCGCGCTGCGCCGCGCCGAACGGATATCTGGCCGTGACTCGATCAGGCGGCTCACGTCCACAGTCCCGCCGACATCTATCGCCTCCGGAAGCCTGCCCTCCACAGACGGCATCACCTCGCCGCCTGCCAGGATCGAAAGCGAGTGCTCCGAGATGCGGATATTCGAGTCGATCTCCGAAAGCGTCGAGCGAAGCGTCTCAAGCTGCTGCCGCTGTTCCAGAACATCCATCCCGTTCGTCTGCCCATTCCGGTAATACGACTGCACCAGCTCGTAATAGCTCTCCGAAATCGACAGCAGCTGTGCCGTCAGCTCGCGACGCTCGCGATAATACAGCACCGTGAACCACTCCGTCACGACACTCCCGACCAGCGAGAGCGCCGCTGATTCTGCCGAATCCTGCGCCGACAGCATCGAAAGCTCCGACACACGACGCTGCGCGCGCACCTTCCCCCAAAGATCGACCTCGTAGCTCAGGCTCAGGCCAAGACTATAGCTCGGATCGCTGCGGCTGTTCTCCGATATCGTGCCGCCATATCCCACGCCCGCGCTGAACGACAGATTCGGATAATACCCGGCTTCTGCCTGACGGTGCGCGATCTCGGCATCCAGAAGGCGAAGATACGCCGTCTGAAGCGACGGGTTCTCGCGAAGCACCGTCTCCACAAAACTGTTCAGCGCCGTGTCGCCGTATGCCTCCCACCAACGGTCTCGCACGTCCCCGTTCAGCGCGAGATCGCCGTAATGCATCTCGATCTCGCGCGCGTCAAGCTCCGTCGAATAGCGCACAGGCTTGAAACAGCCCGTCATGCACAGACACGCAGCCATCGCGATCATGAATAACAGCCCCCGCATCGCGACATGCCGGGGCCGCCTGCTCTTTGTTTCTGATTTCAATATCACGGCTGAATATCAGTAATCCTCCCGGTCCATGCCGGGCTCCGTTGTCCTGAACGTTCGCACAGATTGATTGTAAGCCTTCACAAAATCAGGGTCTGCGCTGATATCGATCCGCCATACACCATCGTTTCTATACAACATATAATTCTTTTGTCTTTCTTTGTTTCTATCTTTGTCGAAATATACAATCTCAACTTTGGCTTTGCCGTCGATCATATAATCCAAAAACTTTGTCGATGTTTTCTTGACCTCAAATCCGCCCTGCTTCGCCATACGATCCATCAGCGTGTCCCATGTCCAGAACAGCTCCGCCTTCTCCGTGTTGCCAGTCACGCCCATATCGCGGTTGATATTGTTGTCATGCATCGCCTGCATCTTGTCCTGGATATCTTTCGTGAACGTGCGCTTGAATCCCTTGATGTCGCGCTGCTGCGCCGCATAGATCGCATCATCGAGCACACCGTCAGGCAGGCGCACAAAATCTCTCGGCTCCAGCCGCATAAAAAACATATAAAGACACGCCGCAACCACGAGCAATACGATGCCGCCGATGATCTTTACGGATTTAGGAATATTCATGTTTCCTCCTTCTTTCCTTGAAAACGACAGTTCCCAAAACCGCCGCGCATCCTAACACATTTTACACGGCATTTGATGCATATTATTCTTTTCTGTGGATATCCTGAGTGCCGGGGCTGCGTTCCGCACGCCCCGGCGCCGTGCCCTATGGCTCACGCCATACGGGCACGCCAGGCGGTCTATGGCTCATGCCATACGACCGCCCGACACCGCCAGACATGCCCCAAAATACGACGTTTCCGAACCACGGTCACGCATGCACGCGCGCCGTATACCGACAGGCATAGGCGCGCCCAACGCGCGGCGTATCGAAGATAGCCGCGCCCACAACTGCACCGTGACACGTCTCTGGCGCGCCGTATAATCCCTTATCAAAGCTATATATTTTATGATGAAATAAGCACGCATCTGACATATAATGTGTGCGGGTGTATGCCTGTGTAGACGCAGTTCCATCACACGGAGTTTTCAGTCGTCATGAGCAACTTATCAATCGGACCATTCGATCTCATCAACACCATCGGCAAAGGCTCCATGGGCGTTGTCTGGGAAGCCATCCACAGAGATCTCGGTAAGCATGTCGCGATCAAAGTCCTCACCGCGCTCGGCGCACAGGACGAGAACTTCCGCCAATCCTTTACGAACGAGGTCCGCGCCGTCGCACGCCTGCACCACCCGTCGATCATCCGCATCCTCGACTACGGGATCACCTCGGAAGAGCTGTGCAAAGCATCCAATGGCGAGATTGCGGCAGGCAGCCAGTATTACACGATGGAACTCGCGACGGGCGGCACGCTGCCCAAGCCCACCTCGCCGCTGCCGTGGTTGCAGATGCGCTTCCTGCTCCTCGAACTGCTCGACGCGCTTGCACATGCGCACGCGCGAAACGTCATACACAGGGACATCAAGCCCGGCAATATCCTGCTCATGCACGACGGCGACACCTCGCGCGTCATGCTCACCGATTTCGGCATCGCGAAGGCCATCGGCACCATAGACCTCCCGGACGGCACGGTTGCTGGCACGCCGAGATACATGGCACCCGAACAGATCCTCAACCTCACGCGCGACCAAGGCCCTTGGACAGACCTCTACTCCATCGGATGCCTCGCCTACCTCCTGGCGACCGGAAAGCGGATCTTCACGCACGCAAAGGCGCGTGAAGTCCTCAGATGCCACCTATACGAAACGCCCGAACCCGTGACAGGCGCACATCTCCCAGAGGGGTTCCAAGGCTGGCTCTCCAAGATGCTCGCCAAAAAAGTCTACGACCGGTTCGAATATGCCTCCGAAGCCGCATGGGAGCTCGTATGCCTCCCCGATCCCGTCGAAAGCGAACCGGCAAAACCAGCCAGCGTCACCGTTGCCGCCGGAACGCCTGCGGACACACACGCGCCCAAGACTGACGGCAAAAGCGAGGATTCATGCGCCAACGGCGCTGCCAAACTGGAAGATATCGACTCAAAAGCCGAGTGCTTCGGCGCATTTGACGAATCGGATAACCCTCCGGATGCCCAGAACAGGCCTGACAACAGCCCAGACCTCTCGCTGATCGATCCCTCCAAAGACAGTCTCTCCGACATGATCAAGGCCGATGGGGACGACAGTCCAGACCTCTCGCTGATCGATCCCTCCAAAGACAGCCTCTCCGACATGTTCAAAGCCGAAGCCGCCGATGACAGGGAACTCTCGCTGATCGATCTCGATGACGATCTCTCGCAGAGCATTCCGAAATGCACCGGCATCGAACTCGGCTCCCGACTGCCGACCGTCGAGCTGCATGCCAATTCCGAGATGCAGAACGTCACCACGCCTGTCGATTCTGGCGACAACGAGCCCGTGAACCCTGCCAGTTCAAGCATCTTCAGGACACTCTACCAGCCCGACCAGCTTTCGCTGCAGAGCTCCCATCAGGACAGCGGCGTTCAGGATATCGCCGCCGACCTCCTCGCGGACATGGGCGAAACGATCCGCATGGAGGCAAAAGACATCGAAAAAGTCTTGGCCGACCAGTCTCCCCACGAGCAAGCCGAGTCAAAGAGCGAGTCCAAGTCGCATGTCAAACACGACCTCTCCACGCTTGCGGAAGTCTACCGGCAACGCCTGGAAATGCCAAAACTCGTCTATGACAACCGGCAGATCGTTCCGGCCCCCAAGACATGGCGCAGAGAGGCATTTGAAGATGATTTTGGCCAGATGCTCGGCGCAGGTCTCGGCCTCTGGGGGCTTCGACCGATACCGATGGTCGGGCGCGACCACGAACGCGACGTGATCTATGATGCCCTGCTCAAGACTCGCGAAGACCGCACGATCCGCTGCATCATGCTCGACGGCCCGAGAGGCACCGGAAAATCACGCATCATCGAGTGGATGACACAGCGTGCACACGAGCTCTCCATCGCGCACACGCTCAAGGCGCAGCATTACGAAGATCACCTCAATGCGCCGGGCATCGCACGTGCCATGATGTTCTATCTGACGTGCCAGAACCTGCCCAGACACGAAGCCCTCGAACGCATCCTGGCATTTCTCGACGAGCATCCGCTCGAACCTGAATACGCCGATGCGCTGCCGATGCTCGAACTCATGGAACTCCATGATGATCCCGAACACCCGGTGCCAAAGATCCACTTCGCCACCATCGAAGAGCAGTTCGCCGTTCTCGCGCGTTTCCTCAAACGGATCTGTCACGACAGGGCGGCCGTCCTCTGGCTCGACGACGTGCACTACTCGACCTATTCTATGGCATTCGTCGAGTATATGCTGACCGCGCAAAAAGAAGGCCCCATCCCGCTTCTGATCCTTGCGACAAGCCGCAGTGAAGACCTCGAAACCGAAACGCACCAGGCCGCCGTCTATGAGCGACTGCTGCAACTCCAGAACGTCACCCAAATGGACGTTCAGCCGCTCGATCCCAAAACACATCTCGAACTCGTGCATCAGCTGATCGGACTCGATGACGAGCTCTGCCAGCAGGTCGCCCAACGCACGAGCGGCATGCCGCTGTTTGCCATTCAGCTCGTCGGCGACTGGGTCGAACGCGGCTTGCTCGTCCCCGGACCGCACGGCTTCCAGATCAAGGAAGGCGCATCCGTCGCGCTTCCCGATTCACTGCACGAACTCTGGATCGACAGACTCAGACTCATATTCCGCGACTCCAAACAAGTCTCTTCGAGCTTCGAACAGCTTGAAATCGCCGCCTGCCTCGGCGCACAGTTCGATGCCGATGAATGGCGGATCACATGCGAGATCGCCGAACTCGGAAGCAACCTCAAAACCCTCGAATGCATGCTCGCGCACCAGCTTTTCGAGATCCATTACCCGACGATTCGATTCACGCACGAGCTTCTGAGGGAATCGCTGATCCGATACACGAAGGAAAACGGCCGTTTCAAACGAAACCACATGTTCTGCGCAGAGATGCTGGAATCTTACTTTTCCGAAGTCCTCACGTTCTATCACGAACGCAGGGCAGAGCATCTCCTGGCCGCAAAAGCCTATGAAGCGTGCATCGAGCCGCTGCTCCAGGCTGCCATGCTCAGACGGCAACGAAGCGAGTTTGATGCGGCTCACGCGCTTTATAAGAAGCGCGAGTTCTGCCTGAATGAATGCAAGGCAGACGAGAACAGCCCCATCCGGGCGCTCGGCTGGCTCGGCGAAGCAGACACCTGGCTTCAGGAGACAAACCTGGATGCCGCCGAACCGCTCATACACAAGGCGGCTGAACTCGGACTGCGCACCAAATCCCCTGTCATTCGGGCCCTTGCAAACAAAGAAAACGGCATCCTGCTTCACTATCGAAACAATATCGCCGAATCGATCGACGCGCTCATGACCGCTTTGGCAGCATTCAACGAGATCGGGGAACGCCGAAGGGCGGCTTATCAGTCCGACAGGGCTGAAACGCTTTGGCTGATCGGGCGCATCTGTGACACAAGGCATGAACTCGAACTCGCCCGCATCTATCTGAAACAGGCCATCGAGATCCAGACGCAGCTCAACGACACATACGGACTGGCAAAATCCTATAATACCCTCGGAAATACCCTGCAACACGGCGGATTCTTTGAGGATGCACGCCAAAGTCTCGAATATGCCCTCAAGCTGTTTGAAAAAATGGGCTTCCGCATCTATCAGGCGCACTGCCTCATCGATATCGGAGAGATTTACAGGCTCGGCTATGATATGCCTGAAGAGGCCGAAGCCTATTACAAAAAGGCGCTTGAGATCTATCATGAGCTCAACACGAGCGATAACGGAAAGACCGTCATCATCATCAATCTCGTGCTGCTCATGCTCTCAAAACAGCGTTTTTCCGAAGCCAAAACACTCGTTCTCAACGAGATCGATCGCATCGAGCAAAACGGGCAAGATTTTGACCTCAACTGGCTTTATGCCGAGCTTCTGCCGTGCTGTGCCGCATCCTTTGACTGGCCGACATTCGAAGACGTACTTTCACGTCTCGAATGCTCGCTGGATGCAAGCCTCGTCGTCGACAACGACATTCTCTATTGCACAGAAATGGCGTGGCACATGAGCGAACGACTTGCCCCAGCCGAGCTCATCCAGCGGTGCAGAAATATCGCCATCCAGCAGGCACTCAAACTCAACGATGCCGCTGCGCTCACGCGGCTGCGATACGAAGAATAACGCGGCATCCAGTGATATGTTAGCCCCCTTTGGCCACAGCCAAAGGGGGCTCTGGCGTGCTAACCGCGAAGCGCGGGGGGCAGGGCACGCATGCACTCGACATAACGCTTGCCCTGCTGCATTTCGCGGCGCAGATACGCCACAATACCGGAATAGTTAAAATGCGCAGGCATCTCGACCGCACGTGCCGCGAGTTCCAAGGCGTGTTCATGCGCCGTGACCTCGCGGTCATGCCCCTGCGCCCGATGTTTTTCAAGGCTCGCGGGCAGCTTGTTTACAAAGGCCGACAAACGCTTATGGCGTTCCTTTAGGCCGCTATCGATATGTTCCAGAACAGCCTCATAAATCGGGGCTTCTTCGGAACCGGCAAACAGCGGCAGACGCACATTTTCGTACCAGGCGCGATAACACATCAGCTGACCGAAATAATAGCGCGTATTTTCCACCTTCAAATCAGGCCGCCAGATCAGAGACCGATCAAAATCGCGCTCAAATTCTTTACCCGACGAGCCGTAAATACGCCCAGATGCCAGATTTCCTGTCAGTTTTGAGCCTGCGGCAACGACTGCGCCATACCCGACGCAGACCGGGCTCACGATCTGAGTCTGCCCGCCGACAAAGACTGGCGGCTGATCCAAAAACAGCCCGTGCACGACATCCCCAAATATCGAGGCAAACTTATCTCCCTGAGGCGTATAATTATAAAGCGCCATACACGAGCCGATCTCGGAATGATCTTTGCGGCTGGTGCCGCCCGCGATCAGCACATCGCAGAAATTGATCAGTGAGCCTGCCACGACTTCCGGAAAAAAGATCGACTGCTTCAAGCCAACCGTGTGTCCGAGTTCCGCGCCTTCTTCAAGTATCGAGCCTTCGCGTATTTCTGCGCCATTCCTGACGACCGTGTGATCCAGAAGCGCGCATTTTTTATACGTGCCCTGCATGACCTGCGCATGCGCACCGATCTGAGCATTTTCCACAAAAGCCCCGCCACCGAGACCGATACACGCCTCACGGCCAATAAAAGTCTCGCGACCGCGAAGAACAGTGCCGGGATACAGCACTGCCCCAGGCTGGATACGGGCGATATCGATGTCTTCACACACCACCGATTGCGGTGCCGGAATCCTCACGCCCTTTTGAAGAAGCTGCCCTATCATTGTTTTTCTCTGCCTTTTTCAAACACAGCCTTGCGCCATACCGAGCCATTATCACGCCACCAGGTCCATTCGCCCTCACGCTTGCCGTCGATATATTCGCCCTCGCCAAGTTTCTTGCCATTTTCGTGATACTGCGTCCACGTCCCGACCTCGATGCCGTGTTCGTAACGCCCTTCCTCGCGGAGCTTGCCATTCGAATAACGCCAGACCCATTTGCCATGACGCTTGCCGCTGACGAACTCACCCTCGCTCGATACTTCCCCGGTCACGGGGTGAAAAGTCTTCCAATACCCCGACTCAAGACCGTCTTCATACACACCGTCAAACTTGCGCTCACCGTCCTCGTAATATCCCGTCCACTTGCCGACGCGCTTGTCGATCAAATAACTTCCGGTCAGCATCGGCTTGCCGTTCACGTAATAATAATGCCACACGCCATTCAGATGCCCGAGTTTGAGCGAGCCGCTCTTTTCGAGCCGCCCTTGTTCGTTATACCACTCCCAATAGCCTTCGCGACGCTTCACGCGTGCCAGCGGCGTCTCGCGATTCACGAGATAAGAGATGCACCCGATCTCGTGATTCTCCTCATCGATCTTGAATTCACCCTGAACCAGCTCGCAGACCTGTGCCGCCTCAAGCAGCGGCTCTCCGCCGTCATACGTTACCGAATACCATTTGGTGCCATCGCGAAGAAAGAAATCCCACACGCCTGTCCGGACGCCTTCGCCAAACCCAGGAATGATCATGCCCGAAGCCTTAGGCTTGCCGTCGTTATAAAAATATGTGCGCGGATACGGGGAACTCGATGACTTTGAATAATCCGTTTCAGATTCCACAAACCCGTCATGCGTGTACTGATACACTTTGTTGATGATCCGGTCGTTCCTAAATTCATATTTGAACGACATGCGACCATCCGAAAAATTGCCAAAATACACGCCTTCACGCGAGCCGTTTTTATAATACCTTTCGCCGCCCACGACGCCATTCTTAAACCAGCTGCGCTCCACGCCATCCTGAATGCCCATCCGATAATCCGTCTCGGTTTCGTTGGTGCCGTTCGTGTACCAGGTCCACCATTTGCCGCTTTTGACCCCCATGCGGTATTGGCCTTCTTCACGCTTATTGCCGTTATGCCAATACGCGACATAGAGCCCGTTGCCGTGAACGACGCTCGTCGCCTCGCCCATCGTCTCGCCGCTCGTATCGAGATAGCGAATCTCCCCTTCCGGCACATCATCTTGAAACGAGTACTGCGCCAATACTTCACCCGACGGATGAAACTCGCGGAACACGCCATGACGCATCGCGTCTCTCATCGACATGATCTGCCAGATCTGCCCTTCGGGATAGTACTTGACGACCTGATAGACCTGCTTGCGCTTATCGCTACACATGAGTTCAAGCGAGTTGTGATTGAAATCGAGAAACGCCGGAATGGGCGCATCCGGCACGCCATAAGGCTTGCAGACATCAAACACCATCTGGTCGTTGATCTGTCCTGTTCCCCCATACATCACGTCGAGCCATAGATTGCCCGAACCCGCATAAAACCTCATGTTTCCCACACGAATGCCGGAATCCGTCGGATGCTCAGAAATGCTGTATCCTTCGACGATCCTCACGCCTTCGCCGTTAAACCATTCCGTCCAGTACGCTTCAGCGCCAGGCGGCGTGTTGCTGGGGAGCTCCTCTTTGGATGCCTTGCGAGAATAATCGCGCCGCAGGCTGATCATCCCCGGTTCTTCGTAAATCTTCCAGATACCAGACGGCTTGCCGAGCGTATAGGCGCCGATTGCAGTCGGCAGGCTATCCAGATAGGTCTCGTATGGCCCATCGAGGACATCATCCTTGTAACGCTCAGCGATCACAAGCGAGCCGATAGGATCCCAGCCAAAAGCCGCCCCGTTACGCTTGTTATGCTCGTATTGCGACAGGATATGCACCGTTTCAAGGGGCTCATGGAGTTTGACAAGCCACCCGGTAATCTCATCGTTGACCATCCACATGTAACCGAGCGCGTGCGCGTCATCCATTTGCGCTGCATTGATTTTCTCCTCGCTCATGCGCCACAGCCCTTGACGCTTGCCGTCGATGGTGCAGCCCGTCACAAACACCCTGCCCCAGTCGAATGTATGGTTCCCCGTCCCCCACTTGCCACGGTTCGCCTTGCACTGCGACTCATTCTCGATATCGAGTGCATCTTGCGGGCGTTCCGGCCTATACGACAAAGAAAACAGATCCATCGGCGGAATAGAAAGCGTTTCGGGATGAGAGAGATCCGGCTTATCCGGAATCCCTTCCAGCCCATCCTGCGCAAAAACCTCCGAACTGCACAGGAGCAGCCCCAGAGATGCGACCGCCAGCAGACGGCTATGTATTTTCTTATCCATAGATCCTCTCACGATAATTCGCGCTGATCGACAGCACCCCACGAAACCTGCGCCTCATCGACACTCACGACCGCCCACCCGACACGCGCCTCACTCCTCCGTGGCCACTTTGGGCGCACCGAGAAGCTGCTCAAGGGCTTCATCCGCAGACATCTGAATCGGCGATCCGTCCAGCGAGTTCAATTCGGCTTGCGAGACATCGACCTTAGGCGAAAAAGCTTTGTGATAAAAGCTATTCACGATTTCCGCCACGTGCGGAACCTCATCCGGATGACCGTCATAATCCTTCATGTCTGCGGACGAACACGCATAAAGCCCGCCCATAGAGGATGTCAGGCAAATCACGATCATCTTGTCCATCTGCTCAGTCATGATGTGAAACGGCGCCCCTTCCTGAACCTTAAAGCGATCCGATTTAGAAAGTATCTGATAAGCCTGTTTGACCGCTTCGATGTCTGAATGCTTCATGCTGTCATCGAACTCCACAGGCAGCGGCACATCGAAATGCCTAAAAACAGCGGGGAATGCCTGATAGACTTTTTCCATCAGGGCAAACGATCCTTTCGTGTCGCCCGTGCGATCGAGGACATCCGCCTCCATCAGCCAAAGCTGGCTCTCGATCAGCTTCATCCGGGGCTTGAGCGCTTTCAGGGCGATCGAGATCTTAGCGCTGGCATCCTGGAGATCGCCGCTTCGCCAGGCGATATAGGCGCGGATCACGTCGAACATCGTCCCCATCTGCTCGCGTTCATTGTCATTCAAAAGACCTTCTTCGTACTTGATGAAGAATTCGGTCGTCTCCCGTCCGAGCGCATCCACGACCGAACACTCCCACAACGGCGATATCGCATAGAAGGGGATCAGGAATGATTTAATGCTCTTCGGCTCCAGCGCCTGCTTAAAGATCTTCTGGTTCGTCGACCAAAGGCGGCGCACCTTGTCATTGCGGTCTTTGCGCAGCTCGCGCACACGGCGGCGGACATCTGGCTTGAAAAGCCAGAACGGCTCCGTCACAAGGTATGCGGACAACGCCTCATCGACACGCTGAATCGCATCTGCCGTGATCGCATAGAACATCACGAGGACTGCGAGATCCATCTGTTCTTTGAGGATGCTGTTAAAACTCATGCGTCCCGGCGCCTCTACGACCGTCTTCATGAATTCCCACGATCGCTCGCTGAACCCCATGGCATACAGGATCTCAGCCGTCATCATGCGATTTTCCATCTCAGTATAGATCACATGATTTTTCTTGACCGGCAGCTTGCGCCCCTGCGCGAGAGACGAGATCGAGCGTTGCCATGCGCCGTCGAGCAAATAAATGCCGGAAAGATCCACAAGCGGGCTGCTCACGCTGTCATGATCCGGCGCTCTCTGCGACTTCAAGTAAAACTCCACGGCCTCATCAAGCCGCAAAAACAGCGCGAGACTGCGCGCATGATTCAGCAGAACGACACGGCTCTTCTCGTTGGAAAATGCCACGGAGCGTTCGCTTCTTTCATAAGCCTCCTGATGCATGTGACGCGCATCCGCGATCGCGGTCAGGTTGTTATGCGCAGTGCCCGCCCAAAACGAATCGCTCAACGCCTCACGGCTGATCGCTTCCGCCTCTTCAAAGCGATCGAGTTTCAAAAGCCCCCACACCGCGCTCATCGCAAGGTTCGTGTGATACAAAGACGCGATACGCTCGTAGACCTCGATCTCCTTCTTGCGGTCATCGAGTTCCGAATACACATCCGCCAGATCATTCATGATGCGCTGATGCCAGCTCTGAAGCTCGCCACCGGACGGGATGCCCGTCACCGGGTCGCAATATCGCGCCTCAAATTTATCCAGGAGCTTCTTGAAATACTGCATCGCACGAAGGTGATTGCCCTCGCCCAGCCAGAACACATACCCGAGCGTATAAAGACCGCCGAGAGAATCCGGATCCTTCTCCAGCAGCTTCTCTGCCTCGCCACGTGCCGTGATATAATGGCCGTTCAATACTTCCTGGAACACCTCCTGTTCCTGCGCATCTTTGAATATCGCCACTTCCGCACGCGCATCCATGCCGCTCGCGAGAACCAACGCGATGCAGAAACAGATCAGGCTCAGTATTCGTCTTACGTTCATACCGCGTATCTCTTTGTCAGCGCATCAGCGAGCGAGACAGCTTTTCAAGCGGTGTTTTCATCGCATCCTGCACCACATCGAGCGCGTTGCGCGTGCCCGGCGCGAGCTGAAGGCGATGCGGGAAAAGCGCAGGCGCGAGTTCCTGAACATCTTTTGCGTTCACGTACATGCGCCCCTGCATGAATGCATGCGCCTGCAACGCCGGCACAGCCTGAACAAGCGAACGCGTCGACGCGCCTTGCAGGCAGCGGCTGTCTTCACGGATCCCGCGAATGATATCCACCAGGCACGTCATGATCTCATCCGCAACCTCCACTTCGTTGCGGACGATCTCGCGCGCCGCAAGGATCTGTTCCACATTGACCTTCGGCATATCGCATTTCTTGCGAGGCTTGCCCCAGCTGCGGATCACTTCGAGCTCCGCATCGCGCGATATATTCATCATACGAATCTTGAACATAAAGCGGTCAAGCTGCGCGATCGGCAGCGGATATGTGCCCACCGCATCCAGCGGGTTCTGCGTCGCGATCACAAAGAACAGATCCGAAAGGCGATGCGTCACGTTGTCGATCGTCACCTGCTTCTCGCCCATCGACTCAAGAAGCGCGGACTGAACTTTCGGAGACGTGCGGTTGATCTCGTCCACAAGCGCGATATGCGTAAAGATCGGCCCACGACGGAAATGAAACTGATTCGAGTCGGGATCGAACACCATCACGCCCGTGATATCGCCGGGCAAAAGATCCGGCGTGAACTGCATACGGCGGAACGACGACATCTCCTCGGCAGACACATTCCCCTCGATACTCTCGCCAAGCGCCTTTGCAAGCGTCGTCTTGCCGCTCCCGGGAAAATCTTCAAGCAACACGTGACCGTCCGCGAGCAACGCGATCAATATCAAATCAATCACATCGTCACGCCCCATCACGTCATAGCGCATACGCTTCTGCAAAAGATTTATGCTGTTCTTCGCCTCTTCCGTATTACTCATCTCTGCACTCCAGTCTGAAAGGAAAAATTAGAGCCGTCAAAACATAACGTTTTATCCGTTATCATGGAATTGTTTTCTTTAAAATTGCAATATCCCGTATTCCACCCGAGGGGGCGCGCGCCTATGCCTTCCGGCATCCGTCCGCGCAAGGGGCGCGCCCAAGCGCGACACGGCAGGCGTATCCGCCGCAGGCGGATAGCCTGCCGCACATGCCGCGTATCGGACAACGTCCGATAGCGGCATTTTTACTTCCCAATCCACCGCATAAATGACACACTGCCCGATGGGCTGACCGGAGGGCCCGTCACCGATGAACAGACTCATGATACCGGCTGTCGCAGCCGCGCTACTCACGACCGCATGTG
Source organism: Pseudomonadota bacterium (assembly GCA_017555665.1). Classification (GTDB taxonomy): domain Bacteria; phylum Myxococcota_A; class Bradymonadia; order UBA4248; family UBA4248; genus UBA4248. The sequence continues at coordinate 13,644 of JAFZFY010000413.1, forward strand.
CATGGATAGACGACGTCGGCAAAGAAAAAAGCACCGCCGAGTTCAGGCTCACGCCTGCCGAACCGCTCGAAACAGATCTCGAATGCGCCGCAAAGCAGTTCCCCGTCACCTTTGAATTCTTTGACCTCGACACGCCCTCCGACGCGATCACGCATATCCGCATGTACACGGCTTATCCCGACGCGCTGTGGTCGCAGCACGCCCTGATCACGTTCGCGCACACGGATGCCTCGACGCTCGAAAAATGCCCGCCGATACAGGACTTCATCGGCACCGCGCAGCCGCTCACACGGGACGGCTGCATACGCATGGCGATCCAGATCAACGCATGCCAGCCGCAGGTCACGGCCCGCGTCATCGGCACGCTCATGCTCGACGCTTTCTCGGACAAACGCGGCGAGTATGTCAAAGGCAGCGTGGAAGGCACGCTCGTCTATTTTGAAAGCGTGACCGGGGCGACCGAGACAGCAGAAAAGCAGGTCACACTCGGCGCGCTCGATGGCGAGTTTTCATTCGTAAATCACGCCGGGGCCGTCTGGAACTGACGCAGACACGGCGAGCTGCGCCAGCCCGAAAAACCAGCCCCGGCCAAGCCGATCAGCGCCGGAACACGAGGATATTCTCGTAAGCCTCGCTCTTGTTCTGATCGCGCACATAGAGGCGTACCGAATTCAGCCCCTTGCTCAGCGGCACAGACGCGCGGATATGCCCCGAATCCGAAGAAAGCGGCGAATACGCCACCTTTTCGTAGTTATAGGTGTGGTCGGTATTTGTCGCCACATAGATGTAGTAATCCTTGAGCGGCGCGAAGGAAGTCACATCCGCCTCGATCGTGATCGTCTCCTGATCGGTGACATGGCTCATGTCGGGCAGAATGACGCGCGGTATCGTCACGATCGTCTTCGGTTCAATGCGCGATACAGCCGCGCCAGGCGCATCCTCAAGGCTGTCCGTGGCGATCCACCCGACCGTCTCCCCGGCGATGACATGCGTGAACGTTCCGAACGCGGCATCCGTGCGCACCACGGAGCCGCCATCGATACTGGTCAGGGAATTGGCCCCAGCCACAGGCGACACGTACAGCTTCGCGTTCTCGCGGACGCGCATCACGCGATCCTCATGCGTCAGCTTCAAGCCCGAAACCGCCTCCGCTTTCGATGTCTTGAACGCGATGTTTTCGAGCAAGACCTGCGTCGAGGACTTGTCATACACGTGAAGCTCAAGCTGAATATCATCCGCGCCAACCTTGTCCGTCCTGAACTTGAAATCGCGCGACACGCGCGTGCCCTTTGACAGCGCCTCCGTCTCCGCGCGCGCGTCGATGAGCTTGATCTGAGAAGTCTTGTTCTCCTTGTTTTTGAGATACACGAGCGGCTTCTGCGCGACACCGGTGCCGTCATTGCTCACCCAGATGCGCATCGTGACCTCCTCGTCGTCATCAAGAAGGCTGTTGCCCTGCCCCAGCCCATCGCGGTCGAGGATGGCATAATGGATCTTGAACGCCGGCTGCTCGATCTCGCGGATGCTCAGTTCCGTGGCGACCGTTGCGGCAACCGTCTCCGGCACCGGGGTGCCGTCATCCAGGAACACGTCGAGCTTGAGATCATCCACGCGCGACCCGAGCGCGCGATTCGTCTTGATCTTGAGCTCGCGCGTCACAGACGCGCCCGGCTCGATGCGCCCAAAGATGAACTCGCGGTCATTGATGCGCAAGAAGCTCGACTCCGTGCGTCCCGCCACACGGCAAACCGGTTCGGTGCCTTCATTGACGACCGTCGCCGTCAGCGTCAGCTCGTCGCCTGCCCGCACGTTGTTTTGTGGATCCGTGGTGGCAATCCTCGCGGAAAGCTTCGCTTCGCCGGGTGCCGCGCACGCGTGCCAGTCGATGCCCTGCTTGCCAAGCGATTCGACAAGCGCCGCATCCTCCGCCTTCTGAAGCTCATCCGCGCCTTTCAAGAACGACGTGACCATCGCGCCGCGCTCATGCTCGCCCCCTGTCTTTTTAAGGATTTCGCGAGCCAGGCGCACCTGCGGGTCATCCACAGGCTTGTTCGTCTTCTGCTTGTTCTTGATCAGCTTGTCGATATCGTCGATCGTGATCACGGTATCGTCATCCATGTCTTCTTCGGGCAGCGCATAGCGCGTCGTCAGATAGCGCAGGTTATATGCAGGCTTCTGGTCGCGCTGCGCATTCTGGTTGTCCAGGTGGCCGCCAAGACTTTCCTCGCGCCGCTGCCACGGCCTCGGATAAAGGTCAAGCGAACCTTCCGTGGCGCGCATCGGCACGAGCCGGATATCCGGAACGATGCCCACAGACTGGATCGAACGGTCGCCGGGGGTCAGGTACTGGCCGATCGTCAGCTTCAGCGCCGACTTGTCCGAAAGCTCATAGAGCACCTGAACGCTCCCCTTGCCGAAACTCGTGTCCCCGACGATCAACGCGCGGTCATTGTTCTTGAGCGCACCCGCCACGATCTCGGATGCCGATGCCGACGACGAATCCATCAGGACGACGATCGGATAGGACGACGATCCGTCGCCTTTGGTCGCATAACGCGGCTTCTGCAGAAGATCATGGCCGCCCACGGTCGTCACGATCGTCCCCGAATCGAGGAAATTGTCCGCGATCTGAACCGCCTGATCCAGAAGCCCCCCGGGATTGCCGCGAAGATCGAGCACAAGCCCCTCGATGCCGCCCATCTCTTCCCGAAGCTTCTCCAGCGCCTTGAGCATATCGGTCTGCGAATTGCCCTGAAAACTCTTCAGTTTCACGTATGCGATCTTGTCGCCAAGCGCATCCGATTCCACGCTCGGTATCGATATCTCGTCGCGCACCACGTCGATCTGTCGCGGCGTTTTCCATCCCTTGCGCATCACGCTCAGATGCACCGTCGTCTTGGGCTCGCCTTTGAGCAGGTCAACCGCCTCGGATATGCTCATGTTCAGCGTTGGCGTGCCGTCGATCGCCAGGATCTGGTCGCCCTCTTCGATGCCGGCGCGCTTCGCAGGCACATCGCCCGTGATTGGCTCCACCACGATCAGAACGCCGTCAATCATGCGCACCACGACCCCCAGGCCGCCAAATTTGCCGCGATTCCCCTCCGCCATGCTCCGATACACCTCGGGCGAAAGGATCAGGCTGTGCGGGTCAAGCGCGCTCAGCATCCCGTTGATCGCATCATATTCCAGCTCGCGCTGCACCGCATCCGCTGGCAGATACTCCTGGATAAACGAAAAAATACCGCGAAGCCTCAGGCTCATCTCCCAAAGGTTATCCAGACCGTTGAGCGCGAATTCGCGCGACTGGCCGCTGATATTCACGGTCACTTTCGTCGGACGGTCTTTCACCTTTCGGTCAAACGTCAAGAGCAGTTCCGGCACATTTTTCTGAAGATTATCAAGCGTTGACGCAATGATCAGCTCCGGATCAAGGCGCGTCGGATCCACATAATTCTGCTGAAGCTGCATAAGCACACGGTTGAAGACCGTCAGGGATGCCATATCGTGATAACCGTCATTGCGCGTCTGCGCCATCAGTTCGGCTCCCTGCCACTCAAAGGCATAATGCCCGTTCCGTTCCACAATCGACAGACACACGCCTGCGACCATCAAAGCGCCCGTCAGTCCCCAGTATGCTAGTTTTTTCACATTCAAATCCATACC
>JAFZFY010000414.1 GCA_017555665.1 Pseudomonadota bacterium
ATGCGAAGCATAGGCGCGCCCATCGCGAGCCGTATGCGCCGTAGGCGCATAGGCGCGTTTCGAATAAAAAAATGTGGTGACCGAAAGGCGATACTGGGTTAGAGAATGTCTGCGGCAGTGGTGCCGTGCGGGCATCTGGAACGGTAGATGAGAAAGTTTTTTTTATTAACGGTTTTGTTGGGGATGCTACCGGCGTGGATCGCCTGTGAGGAGTCGGAGTGCCGGGATGGGGAGCGCATCTGCGTGGGGAACCTTTCGAGGACATGCATGTACAACAAGTGGGTGGACGTGGAATGCCGCCTCAATGCGCCGATCTGTGACACGACATACGGCTGTATGAAGGTGAAGGCTGAATGCGGGAATGGGGCGATTGAGGGGCGCGAGGAGTGCGACGGGACGGCGCTGAACGGGCGGACGTGCCGGGATGTCAACTCGCGGCTGACGGGGGTGCCGGTGTGCACGAATGAATGCGTGATTGATTTTTCGGGCTGTATCCTTGAGGTATGTGAAACAGGCGAGCTTCGCTGTGAGGGGATGTCTGTGGAAATCTGCACGAAGGATGCGGACGCGGACATGACCTATTGGCGTGAAGTGATGGACTGCTCGTTGTCGCAGCAGGTGTGCGACGAGACGGAGAAGCGCTGCGTGGCGCCTTGATATGGAGGCCTTTCATGGATGGAACGACGCGAAATTATGAGCATCTTGAACGTTCTCAGCGCATCGTGCGCGTGGCGCTGTCGGACCGTCTGATATTGCGAAGCGCGATGGGGGAGCTTGACGAGCGGGAGGTCGAGAATTTTGAGTGTTTCCGCTCTCAGGTTGCGGATGGCGATTTCCTGCTTCTGGAGCGTCGCGAGCGCGGGGTGTTCAAGATTCTGGGAATCGTGAAGGGGGGAAGCGTCCTTCATGAGGTGTATGAGATCGCTTTCGAGCACGGGCTTGAAACAGGGTTCCCTGAGGCCGTCGAGTGTGAGGTCGATGCGTATCGCGAAAGTGTTGATTTTTCAGGCTGCGAGGACCTTCGGCATATCCCGTTTGTGACCGTGGACGGTGCAGGGACGCGTGATTTGGACCAGGCATTGTATGTCGGCCGTCCCGGTGACGGGTATTGCGAGACGCTGCCGGGATGCGCCTATGTGGTGTGGTATGCGATCGCGGATGCTTCGTGGTTTGTGCGGCCAGGGAGCGCGCTTTATGAGGAGGCGATCCGTCGGGGTTCGAGCGTGTATTTTGCGGGGATGAGTGTTCCGATGCTCCCGCATGCGCTGTCGCAGGGCATCGTGAGCCTGAATGCGGATGTCGACCGCCGCGCGCTTGTGTTCGTGATGCAGGTCGGCGGGGACGGCGTGTGCCTGGGGACGGCGATACGGCGCGGGGTCATTCATTCGCGCGCGAAGCTTGTAAGCGAGGATGTTTCGGCTTTTTTGGCGGATCCGGCGCGCCATGCATGGGCAGGGCGCGAGTATGCGCAGAGCCTTGAGAATTTCAAGGCGGTGGGGCTTTTGAGGCTTCAGGAGAGCCGCCGCCGCAACGTGGTGCATTTTAACCGCGTGTCGCTTTATGTGGGGCTGAATCGAGCGCGCACCGAGTTTACGCTGGGGCTTGACGAGCGTTTGGATGTCGATCTCTACAATGAGCAGCTGTCGCTTCTGTGCAACATGGAGGGGGCGACCTACCTGAAACGTCAGGCGCAGGATGATCCGGAGGTGCTCGCGATCTTCAGGAATCATGAGGCTCCGTCGATGCGTGACGTGGAGGAAGTGCACCGTGCGATGTGCGATATCGCACGCGCCCAGGACATGCCGCCGGAATGGTATTGGGAGAGGTCGGTGCACAGCCTTGCGGATTTTTTTGAATCGCTGCCGCCTGAGAGCTGTTGCGGCGACGTGGATGCGCCGGAATCGGTGCGCAAGATGTACCGTGTGCGTCAGGCGATGGAACGCCAGGTGCTGATGATGCAGCGCCGGAGCGTGTTTTCGGCTGACGCGGGGCCGCACAGTGCGCTTGGTGTGAACCCTTACGGGCGGTTCAGCGCGCCGATGCGCGAGATCGTCGGGATATTTACGCATAAGGAGACGGTCGAGGCGGCATTCGATTGCGATGTGATGCTCGATCGCGATGCGAACCGTGTGCTCCGCGAGCGCGTGATCGAGGCTTCGAACGAGGCGCGGCGCGTTCAGAACATGATGGACAAGGCGATTGATTCGTGCGCGATCGCGCATGTCGTGAGCCATGACTATGACCTGCCTGAAGAGAAACGTCCGAAACGCAGAGGCACGATATTGGGCATGAAGTCGTGTGCGCTCTATGCGCGGCTCGACATGCCTCCGATTGAGCTCAAGGTCTATATCCGGGATATCCAGGAGGCCACGGGCAAGAATTGGGTGCTCAACGAGGAGATGACGGTGCTGTCTTGTGAGGATGGGATGTCGCGTTATGTCGTGGGCGGGACGATCGAGCTTCGCGTGTCGAGTTATGAGCCGACTCGGAAGAAGTGGCGCGTCGTTCCGTGTGTTTAGAGAAAGGCATCACGCACCCGAAGGAGGATGCCGAGGCAGGCGTGGCGTGCCGTGTGTTTAGGGCAAGTCAGCGCTGGGGGAAATGTGCAAATACCTACATGTGATCATGTGTATGTATTTATATATAATGGTTGAAATCGCTTGCCAAAACAGAATCTGAATGGTTAGAACAGCCGTCACAGTGCTACTCATGTCGAGTAGTGATAAAGGAGAAAGAGATGGCAGAAATTTTCGACACCTTGTTGCTTCTTGCGCTTCCAGCATCCGGAAAATCAGAAGTTCGCAATTTCCTTACGAACAAGGATCCCGAATTGTTCCACATGGGAGAGACGATTCAGCTCGACGATTATCCGTATGTTCACATTCAGCTCGTCATTGACGAGGCCCTGAAAGAGATGGGCGAGCCGCGCATTTATCACTGTGAGGACAATGCGGGCGGCCGCAACGGCCCGTTCCTTGATGCCTATGACTGGTCTGCACTGATCGAGCTTTTGAATGAGGATTATCATGAGATTCTCACGGGTAAAGCTGAGAATCCGAAGTATGCGGCGATCCGTCTGTTTGAGCGTCTTGATGCGGCGAGCGTTCGCGTCGGAGGCGAGGCGAAGATCGCGGCGTTGAGCCCGTCGATCCGTGTGAAACTGGAAGAGAAACTCGAAAGCGAGGCCCGCGAGCTTTTTGACGAGAAGATCAAGAATGTTCAGAAATCGCGCGATGGCAAGACGATCGTGATTGAATTTTCACGTGGCGGCCCGGTTGGCGTGCGTCCGCTTCCCGAGCATTACGGCTATGCTGGCAGCCTTCCCTGCCTTTCGGATGAGCTGCTTCAGCGTGCCGCGATCCTCTACATCTGGGTTACGCCGGAAGAATCGCGCCGTAAGAACCGCGACCGCGCGCGTCCGGGCGAGGACAAGTCGATCCTCTTCCACGGCACGCCGGAATCCGTCATGCTTCAGGACTACGGTTCGGACGATATGGTCGAACTGATGGAAGCGAGCGACAAAGAGAACACGCTCCGCATTGAAGCCCACGGCAAAGTCTATCATGTGCCTGTTGCCTGCTTCGACAACCGCCGTGACCTGACGACGTTTGCTCGCAAAGATCCGAAAGACTGGACGAAAGAAGAAGTGGATGCGCTTGATAACGGCATTCGCGATGTCGCGCTGAAGCTTTGGGATGTCTACAAAGCCATGCACTGATCGTTTTAGATCTTGAAAAAAAGCCGCCTTTGAGCGGCTTTTTTTGGCTCTGGGCTGTTTTAAGCCTCGGCGATAGGTGCAATGTATCCATCGGTGGCAACAGGTGTGAAACGCCGATGGCGTTTTGTGCAAGGCTGAATTGTAGCAGGAGCAAAGCATAAAAATAGCATGGCATTTGAAATTATTGTATAAGTGTATTAGAAAGCTGATGGGCAGTTTGGGATTGTCTGAAACGGTCTGGAGAGATCATGCGCAAATCGAGGTTATTATTTGCTTTTCTGGCGGCTATTTTCCCGATGACGGGATATGCCCAGGATGGTGCGAGCGAGGCCCAGGAGGCTGGGCACGAGGCACAGGATGCCCCGTCGACGGAAACTGTTCACCATATCGTGAAATCGGCGCCTGTAGAGGATGTGGAGCATACATTTTCGGACGAGCAGATTCTTTTGAACAACCAGGCCGTGGATGCGGTGAGTTCCGGCAATTATAGTAAAGCCGAGCAGTTGTTCAACTCGATGCTTCAGATCGGCGAGTTTAATATCATCTGGATGAACCTTGGCCGAACGTATGCGAACCAGAACAAGTGCATCGAGGCGAAGGATGCGTATGCCCATGTATTTACCGCGCCCAAGATCGATGATTTTCCGAGCGACATGATTAACCAGACGACGGAGACATTTATCAAGGAGCTTGATGCGCAGTGCTCTTCGACGATCGTACTGACATGCAGCCCGGCAGATATGACAATCTCGATTGACAGCGGCCGCGAGATGCCTTGTACCTCAGAGCCTTTGGCAGTGGCGCCAGGGCTTCATTCGGTGTTTGGCAAGACGAGTTATGGGTTCAACACGATAGCCGTCGAGACGGTGAAGGATCAGACTGTGAATGCCGAGATCGAAGTGGTGGACTACAAGAAAGTGGCGGCCGAGGCTGGCGAGTCACCGGAAGAACTGCTTCGCAAATCGAAGATATACAAGTCGGTGGGGTATTCGCTTTTGGGCGTCGGTGTGGCGATGGCAGCGGGCGGCTTTGGCTGGTGGGGTTATTCCTATAATCTTTGGCAGAGCAACTGCGGCGAAGCAGAGGTCTTGAACGGCTACCAGAGCTGCGGCGGTAACGAGGGGATTCGGAATGCCGGCAAGGTGAACGGCAAGTCGCGTGCAGATATCGAAAAGGCGCAGATCACAGGCGGCGTGGTTGGTGCGATCGGCAGCGCGATGATTATCACGGGCGTGACGTTCGTGCTGATCGATGCCCTGAGCATCTATCCCAAATACAAAGAGGCTGCGGCGCTTCATTCGTTCAGGATCTCGCCGGTGCTGATGCCTGAGTTTTCTGGAATGTCGCTGTCTGCTCGTTTCTGATGGTTTGAGAGCTTTGGGGGCGGTAGGGCGTGTTAGCCTGGAAGTTTGGGTTGCACGTTGATTTATCCGTGGAATTATAATAACATCTAAGAGCGTTATTTCGCATTCGACCACTCTGAATGGAGAAAACATGCGTAAATTTTCATTGATGTTGGCGCTTCTTGCGGGAATGATGCTTCCCGTTACGGCTGTGGCTCAACCTGCGTCTTCTTCAAAAAGCAAGACAAGCAACAAAAAGTCGAGCAAGAAGGGGAAAGCAAAAGAAGTTGAAGAGGTGATCATTGAGGAGCCGCCTGTCGATGATGGTTTGACATTTTCAAACGAACAGATCCTTTTGAACAATCAGGCAGTCGAGGCGGTGAGTTCCGGCAATTTCAAAAAGGCCGAGCAGCTGTTCAATGCGATGCTTCAGATCGGCGAGTTTAACGTGATCTGGATGAATCTCGGCAGAACGTATGCGAACCAGAACAAGTGTCTGGAGGCCAAAGAGGCATACGATCATGTCGCGACATCTCCTGCGATCAAGGATTATACGGTGGAAATGATCATGGATACGACGCAGGGGTTTATCCGTGACCTTGAGGCGCAGTGCTCGTCAAAAATTATCCTAAAGTGCAATCCTGCCGAGATGGAGATCACGATAGACGGCGGTCATGAGTTTATGTGCTCGACCACGCCGATATCGCTCGTTCCTGGTAAGCATTCAATCTATGCGAAGACGAGCTACGGCTTTAATACGATCGTTGTCGAGACAATCAAGAATGAGACAAAGATCGCGAAAGTCGATGTCATCGACTATGAGCAGGTGGCGACTGATGCAGGCGTGACACCGGAAGAGATTCGTCATCGCTCCAAATTGTACAAAATATTGGGATATTCGTTCATCGGTGGCGGTGTCGTGCTTGCTGGTGCTGGATTTGGCGTTTGGGGCTGGGCATATTCTTCATGGCAGAGCCACGCTTCGAAAGTCAATGGCGGCGAGGGCGGTGATGAGGATCTCAATGGGCATAACAAGGATTGGTATAACTCACGGCAGGTGATCGGCGGCGTGATTGGCGCATTCGGTGTGGCCATGCTGGTTGCCGGCGTGACACTTGTCATCGTGGATGCCAAAAAGTATCAGCCGCAGGTCAAAATGCTTGATTCGCAGGAGAACAGAGCGATGTTTAACCTCTCTCCTGTGTTTTCGCCTGAATTTTCGGGGCTGACGTTATCAGGTCGCTTCTGATATTCATGAGCTGTTGATGATGTGCGCATCTGCCTTGCGGTGGATGCGCTTTTTTTTTTGCTGATTTAATGGGCGGTTGAATAGTCACAGTTTTCCTCAAAAAAATATATTTAATATCTGAGAAAGTTGTTGAGATATGTTAAAATTATATGGGGAGTTTGTTGCATCTCGCTGTTGATGAGGAACATATGAAACGTTCGTTATGGGTGATATTGGCTGCATGTGGATTGCTCGGTTGCACGGAAGAGGAGTTTGAACCTGTCAATTATGGCGTGTCGCCAGAATTTACCGTGACCCGGCTTGCATTGGATGCGCGTTGCACCGTGACCGTAAAAGGTTTCGGCGTGAAAGATATGGAAACGGACTACGTTCCGAACGTGACATGGTGCGAGAACGGCAACTCGAACACGGAAGGGCTTCGTGCGCAGGCAGTCGCGGCGCGTTCGTTTGCCTATTATAAGGGCAACGTGGAGATCAACAACAGTCAGGGCGATCAGGTGTATAATTGCCCTAACCGGTCTCCGAACAGCGACCAGTTTGCGCGAGTGCTCGCGGCAACGACTGCGACTGCTGGCATCGTGCTTCGCTATAAGGGCACGCAGCTGTGCGCGTTCTATGTGGCCGGCGTGACGATGGATAATCTGAAATCGGATTGCACCTATTCGGGGAGTTCGACCTCTGGATCACAGCATTTTGTGACATATAACTGGGGCAAGTCGGGGACTGCGGCGGATGGGCATCATCAGTCCACGCAGGGTTGGGTCAACGACAAGAATTACGCAAATCGCGGTACGATGAGCCAGAACGGGGCGACATGCCTCGGTAAAAAGGGGTGGGTCTGGGAGAATATCGTCAAGTTTTTCTATGGCATGGACATAGAGATCGTGCGTGCCTCCGGAAGCTGCATCACGCATCCGAATTGCACGACGAAAATCAAGGCGAGCGGCGGTATCGTGGATGATACGGACGAATGCTTTATCCGTACCGTTTCTAACAATTGGTTCGTGACGAATACCGGATACGGCAGCTCGCTTCAGTTTGCGTATGTGAACGGGAACAGCGCGGCGGCAAACGGCAAGTGGAATCTCGTCCTTGAGAAGGCAGGCACTTATGAAGTCCTTGCATACGTGGACCAGGGCGTAGGTTCTCTGACCGCCAATGCGCCGTATAAGATCCGTGCAAAGGGCGTGGAAAAGGACGTGAAGATCAAGCTGGCTGGCAAAAATGGCTGGGTATCGCTCGGCAAGTTCGATTTTGCGGCCGGCGGTGATCAGTGGGTCAAGCTGACCGATGCGACTGGCGAGCAATATAGTGCCTCTAATCAGCGCGTCGTGTTCGATGCGATTCAGCTCTCGCCTGCATCAAGCTGCCAGGATCAATGCAGCCATAAGGACGAGCATGTCTGCGACGGTAACGGCTATAAGGTCTGCAAGGACACGAATGGCGACGGTTGCCTGGAGTGGACATCCGTGACTGCGTGTGGTGCAAATGAAAAATGTGCAAACGGCGCTTGCGAGACTGTGATCACTTGCACGAATGAGTGTGATAACTCTGGCGAACGTCGCTGTGCATCGGATAGTGGCTACCAGACATGTGGAAATTATGATGATGATTCGTGTCTTGATTGGTCTGCGGCCGTGATATGCGGTGCCGGTCAGGTGTGTACAGACGGGGAATGCGTGCTGAATGCGACGCCGATCACCTGCCAGAATGAGTGTGTTGAAAAAGATGTGGAATGCGGCGATGGTGGCGTAAGAACATGCGGGCAGTTTGACGACGATGAGTGTTTTGAATGGTCACAAGCGGCTGTATGTCCGCCCAATAGCAAATGCGATCGCGGTGAATGCGTGGAAGTGAGTACCGGTATGGAGGATACGCCTACTGCGGAATGCCTGACAGAAATCGATGGTCGTCCGTCGACGATCATTGATGAATACGACGGATGTTTTGAAAAGTCGTCATCGCCGATGTGGTCTGATCTGAATGGCTATGGCTATGAGGATCATATGTATTACGCATACATCGAGGATGCGCTGACGAACGCTGTGGGCACGTGGCATTTGAAGGTGACGAAAGCCGGGAAGTACACGATCTATGCCTATGTGGACGGCGGTATCGGGTCGGTGGCTGCATATCTGCCATATACCGTGCGCGCTTCTGGGCTGACTTATCGGCCATCGATTGCGACAAGCGGCAACGGGGAATGGGTAAATCTTGGCAATTACCAGCTCTCTGTGGGCAACGATCAGTATGTACGCATGTCTGATAATGCCTCGGAATATGAGCCAGCAGAGATTGGCCGCCGTGTGGTGTTTGACGCGATCAAGGTCGTGCCGTATCAGGAAAATGCTCAACCTGCGCCGGATCTGGATCCTGCGCCGGATTCTGATTCTGAGTACAGTCCGATTGTCAATGCCTCCTCGTCGGATTGCGCTTCGTCTGGGCTGATGCGGCGTAGTTCTGGAAGCATCTGGCTGATCGGTCTGATCGGGGCTTTGGGAATCATCGGTCTTAGAAGACGACGTGAAATGTAGAGAGAGCGGGCATTTGCCCGCTTTTTTTGATGGCGTGACGGCCATGTTTTGCGCCGTGATCGGGGATGGCGGTGAATGGCATGGCATCACTTGGCTGATCGGGGCTTTGGGAATCATCGGTCTTGGAAGACGACGTGAAATGTAGAGAGAGCGGGCATTTGCCCGTTTTTTTTTGATGGCGTGACGGCCATGTGTTGCGCCGTGATAGGGGCGTGATCGGGGATGGCGGTGAATGGCATGGCATCACCTGGCTGATCGGTCTGATCGGGGCTTTGGGAATACACGGTGCTCGGAAATAGCGCGAAATGTAGAGAGAGCAGGCATTTGCCCGCTTTTTTTTGATGGCGTGACGGCTATATTTTGCGCCGTGATAGGGGGTAAATGAAAAAAAATGCATTTTGGTGAAAAAATAGTTTGACGAGAGTGCATTGGTCGCGTATAAGCCGCCTCGTTCGCTGGGGCTTGAACCTCGACGGATGGTGGGTATAGCTCAGTTGGTACGAGCGCGGGATTGTGGTTCCTGAGGCCGTGGGTTCGAGCCCCACTACCCACCCTTCGCACCCGTAGCTCAGCTGGATAGAGCATCGGACTTCGAATCCGAGGGTCGCAGGTTCGAATCCTACCGGGTGTATGGCTAGTGCGAATTTACTTGTGGGTGTATAGCTCAATTGGCAGAGCATCGGACTCTTAATCCGCAGGTTGAAGGTTCGATTCCTTCTACACCCACTCTTTGATGCATTAGCCGCTTGCGAAAATGGCGAAATTGGTAGACGCGCAGGATTTAGGTTCCTGTACCGAGAGGTGTGTGGGTTCGAGTCCCACTTTTCGCAGGGCGACAATGGGTGTATAGCTCAATTGGCAGAGCATCGGACTCTTAATCCGCAGGTTGAAGGTTCGATTCCTTCTACACCCATGAGGGCTGCTTGCAGACCCTGCGAGGCTGCCTTATGGCGGCCTCATCTTTTTGGGGCTTCGGTTCCGTGTTTCGTTCGTTTGTTGTGTTGCGGGTGTATAGCTCAATTGGCAGAGCATCGGACTCTTAATCCGCAGGTTGAAGGTTCGATTCCTTCTACACCCATAAAAGCCATCTCGATGAGATGGCTTTTTTTTATTTTTGTCGTCACATGAAGCCATCATGGGGTTGTGTTCAACGACAGTGGATATTGATTTTCCAGATCTCACCTGCCGCTTTCGCGGCACACTCTCCGGTTTGGAGAGGGGGTGGGGGCGCTTGCGCTCATCCATGTTGGTGTACCCAGGGGACGGTATCTCCATGTTCGCGGAACATAGCTAAAAAAAACTCTGTTCTACGACTGTGGATATGGCGGCGGCACCCCCCAGTGGGCTGATTTGGGGGTAATTCTGTTACCCGGGGTTCTGCGCTTCGCGCTCAGCCCGTGTGGATATGGCGGTGGCACCCCCAAGTGGGCTGATTTGGGGGTAATTCTGTTACCCGGGGTTCTGCGCTTCGCGCTCAGCCCGGGCTGTACGCTGTCGTCTTTCCAGGGCGATAAATATGCAATAAGCTCGTTTTGGACACATCATTACATATCCACGCTGGTAGAAAACATAAAAAAACCATCCCGATGGGGATGGCTTTGGGGCTTCTCAGCACGCGCTGTCAATGATCGCACGTCCAATGACGGTGTCGCCGTCATAGAATGCGATGATTTGCCCTGGGGTTGCGGCGTGGACAGGCGTATCAAATGTCACGAATACTTTGTCGCCGTCTCGCTTTGTCGTGCAGGATACGGCGGGGCTTCTGTAGCGGATCTGCGCAAAACACTTATCCGGCACATGATCGACATGCCAGATCGCGCCGTATGCATGGAGTGAGGTGTGATCGAGATCGTGCGGATCTGTCGTGATTTCGACATTTTCGGGACCGATGGCTTTCACGAATGAAATCTTTTGCGGCACAAGATCGCCCAGACCGTGACGCTGTCCTACCGTGTATTGGTGGATGCCCTTATGAGGCCTGAGCTTTTTGCCATGCATCGTAAAATAGCCTTGGACAATCTCGCCGTTGAACATATCGCGGAGCGCTTCTGCAAATGTTCGTCCGTTCTGAATGATGCAGATGTTCTGGCTGTCTGGCGTTTCTGCCGAGGGCAGGCCGTATTTGGCGGCCAGTTCCCTGACTTCTGTTTTAACAAGCCCGCCGAGCGGAAACAGGACGCGTGGTGTGACTTTGTTTGAGATTCCCGATAAAAAATAACTTTGGTCCTTGCGTGGATCGAGACCGCGTGCGATCCTTCGGCTGTTCTGGTAGTCGACGACACGGACATAGTGGCCTGTGGCCATTGCGTCGCATCCGAGGGAAAGTGCGAAATCAAGCAAGATTCCGAACTTGATGAACTCGTTGCATCTGACACATGGCGAGGGTGTGCGTGCATGAGAATAGTCATCCCAGGCCGGCCTGAATATAATCTCCGGAAAGATGTCGCAGACTTTGCAGACATGATGTTCGATGCCTAAAAACTTGGCATTTTGTGAAGCGTAGATGACATCGTGATCACCGGCGCATACTTCTGAGTCTGGGGAATCATGCTGCAACTGCATCGTGACCCCGATCACATCGTGTCCGGCATCGCGAAGGAGAAGCGCGGTCAGGGAGCTGTCTACGCCGCCGCTCATGGCAACTGCAATTTTTGACATGTGTTCGGTCCTTGAAAGACGGGCATTGGAGCGGTCTGCACCATGCAGGCGCGTGGGGATGCCCTGTCGTGTGTCGGTGAAATGCATACATGATATGGTGTAAAAGTGGTATCATGGAATTGCGGTTTTTTTATGCCGTGATCCGTGTGATGATCAGCGAGGAAATATGACGATAGCAACCAATTTAGAGGGGATTGAGGCGCGTATTGCGGAGGCTTGCAGGCGGAGCGGGCGAGATCGGTCGGATGTGACGCTTGTCGGTGTGTCGAAAAAAAAGCCGGTCACAGCGATCCTTGAGGCGCTGGAAACCACGCAGCTTCGCGATTTTGGCGAGAATTACGTTCAGGAATACGTCGAAAAACGGGCGATGCTCGAAGATGCGAAGGGGGCGCGGTTTCACCTGATCGGGCATTTGCAGCGGAACAAGGTGCGCCAGCTTATGGCGTATCCGCCGGATCTGATTCATTCGGTGGACAGTCAAGCATTGGCGAAACAGATCGAGCTGGTGACGGCTGAATTATATCCCGAACGCCGTCAGGCGATTCTGATCGAGCTGCGCATCGGCGATGAAGAGGGGGAGAAAACAGGACTTCCGGTGGATGAACTGGATGCGCTCGTGTCTTTTGTGGACAGCTGTGCGCATCTCGAACTGAAAGGTCTGATGCTGATTCCGCCTGCATTTGAAGATGCGGAGGCATCTCGTCCTTATTTCAAGCAGGTGCGCGAGATTCTGGACCGCCTGAATGTGGCGCGTCAGTCCCGTCTGGATGTGCTTTCATACGGCATGAGCCATGATTTTGAAGTTGCAATCGAGGAAGGCGCGACGCATGTGCGCATCGGTACGGCTATTTTTGGAGCAAGGGCATGAAAACAGATGCGACGATCGCGGTGGTGCCTGGAGATCCGGCGGGTATCGGCTATGAGATCACGGCAAAAGCGTTGGCAGAATTGCAGGCAGACGGGGGGCTGAATGGCTGCCGTGCCGTGGTGTATGCGCATGAACGGCTGTTTCGTGAAGCATGCGCACGATTTGCGCCGGGGCTTGAGATGGATCCGGTCGTGACGTATGGCCGTGAGGCACAGCCGGAAAGAATTTGCGTTCGTGATGCTGGTATAGATATCCGCGATTTTCGTGCGGGCGTTCTGGATGCGGAATGCGCGCGATGCGCGCATTCGGCTTTAATGATGAGCGCTGCGGATGTGAAGTCTGGATATGCCGACGGGATATGCACTGGGCCGATACACAAAGGGGCGATGCGGATGGCCGGCATATCCGAGATCGGGCATACAGAAATGCTGGCATCTGCGTTCGGCGTGCGTGACCCGATGACGCTCTTTATCACGCGAGAACTCAGGATATTCTTTTATACGCGGCATCTTTCGCTTCGCCAGGCGATCGATGCGCTGAATGTGCATGATCTTGTCGCCTTCGGGCAGCGCATGGATGTGCAGACGCGTCGGCTCGGTATTTCAAAACCGAGATTTGCGCTGGCCGCGCTCAATCCGCATGCGAGCGATGGCGGGCAGTTCGGTTCCGAAGAGGCAGAAATATTGATTCCGGCAGCTCGGATGATGCGCGATCTCGGCATCGATATCACGGATCCGATCGGTGCTGACAGCGTGTTCGCGCAGGCGGCTCAGGGCTGGTATGATGCCGTGCTGTCGCTCTATCACGACCAGGGGCATATCGCGGCAAAGACATACGACTTTGAACGCACCATATCGGCGACGCTCGGACTGCCGTGCTTGCGCACTTCCGTGGATCACGGGACAGCCATGGATATCGCCTGGAAAGGGCGCGCCCAGCATGTTTCGATGAAGACCGCGATCCAGGCGCTTTTGAGGTACCTTTAGTACGCGCCTGAAAAAGAAAGAAGCGCGGCGCTTATCGGCAAGGGCCGATAGCGACGCGCCAGAGCGCCGTATTTGAGCGCCAAAGGCGCGAAAATAGGCGCTTGACAGAAAGAGACTTGTCGGAATAATAGCCCGTGTGAAAATGCAATCGAGTTGCATTTTGTTTGTATGAGAAAGCATTTGGAACGGGCTATGAAAAGAGAAGCTACATTGTCGCTGGCGGTTGCGGCGTTTCTCGTTGCAGGGACGGCATTTGCGCAGGACGTGGCGGAGACGGCTGGAGAGGCTGTGGCAGAGACGGCTGGAGAGGCTGCGGCAGAGACGGCTGGAGAGGCTGCGGCAGAGGCTGCGGTTCAGGTGGATGCGGCTGACGAAGCGGAGACGCTGACGCTGGATGAAATCGTCGTGGACGGGGCGTTCTGGGGCGAGTCGAAGGTCAGGCCGGTGTTTGGCCAACATGTCGATGCGCCGCGCGTGGAGACGGTCAATGCGTGGCTTGAGCGTGCGACGGGCGTGTTCGGCGACCAGGGGGGCAAGGGGTATCGCGACGTGATCGTTCGTGGTTTCATGACGCGGCAGATCAATTTTCAGTTTGACGGCGTGCCGCTCGACACGGGGTATGACGGCATGACGGCGCTCGACACGATGCCGGTGAACTGGATGGGCGGCGGGCGCATATCGCATGCGGATTCTGGGCCGACGGATGCGGTCGGGCTGGGCGGCAAGATCGACTTTTATGCCGCGATGCCGGAAAAACTTGAGGCCGGTGTCGAGGTGTCGCGGTCTGGGGTCGTGGGTTCGCTCGCGCATGGGATGAGCCTGGGGCCGTGGCGGTGGGCCGTGACGGGAGGCGGTCAGTATTCAAGCGGATTTTATCTGTCACATGCGTTCAAGCCGACGATCGATGAGGACGGCGGGCTTCGCGATGCCTCGGAAAAGAAAGGCGGCAATCTGCTCGTGAAGGCAGGGCGGTCGCTTGGAAACTGGGGTGATCTCGAAGTTTTTGCCGGCTGGTCGCAGGCGCCGCGAGATGTACCGACGGGTGTCAATGTGGACAGGAAGCGTTACTGGCGGTTCGTGTCGCAGCGTGTGGCGCTCGCGAGTGCGCGGCTGACTTTCGACGCGTCCGTGATCGGCGGCCAGATCCAGGCCTGGGCGACTGAGCAGGGGAACACGCTGGAATCGTATGATGACGCGTCGCGCAGCACGCAGAAGGGGACGGCGGCATACGAGTCGCTTTGGGATGATCAGGAATACGGCGGCCGCATCGACCTCGAATCGGTGCAATTCGGGCCGGGAGACGGCGGTTTCAAGGCGCTTCTGCGTGCGGATATGCGCTATCAGAGCCATGATTCGAACGAGCTCATGCTGCTGTCGGGGCACGTGACGGAGAAATCGTCGAGCCGGTTCTGGTACGACATACGGCCGGCGCTGGAATGGGATCATGGCGAGCAGTACCGCGTGTTTGCTGCCGCAGGCGTGAACGGCGCGGTCATGTTGAGCCAGAAGGATTCGGGCATGGCGCAGCGGCCGGATCTGAACGATCTCGTGGATGGCTCGATGAGCATTGGCGCGGATTTTCACGTGATTCCGGAGCTCATGATCAGCCTGCGCGTCGCTCGACGGCTCAGGCTTCCGACGCTCAAGGAACAGTTCCGGAGCATTCCGGTCAGTGATACCGCGCTGCCCGATCTCAATGCGGAAGTCGCCTGGAATACTGGGCTTGAAATCGGATGGACGCCGCACGAGAAGGTCTCGATGACCGTTGGGGCGTATGATACGGAAGTCCGCGATCTGATCGAGTTCAAATATGTGGACACGCTCAAAGTCGCCTACAATGTCGATTCTGCGCGGATCGCGGGCGTGGATGCCGCATTCAGGCTGGGGCCGTGGGCGGGCGTTTCGTTCGATCTCGCCTATCAGTATCTGTATGCGTGGGATCTTTCTGACGACCATGCGCTGAACGACCGTCCGGCGCATCACGCGAAGCTCGGCGTGAACTATGCGCCGCTCGAATGCCTGCGCCTGAGCGTGATGGGGCGTTTCGAGTCGCGCCGCCGCACGGAGTCGTGGCTTGGCGCGCCGGTGGCGTGGCTCGGAAACGTCTATCTGCTCGATGCCGAGATCGAATACAAGATGGAGCATTTCAGCGCCTATCTTAAAGGCACGAATCTGCTGGATTATAATTATCAGCGGAATTACGGTTTCCCCGAAGCCGGCATCGGGTTCCAGTTCGGTGCAAAAATTGTTTTGTGACGGCGGCGGTTGTAAGGTGGGCGCGGCACCGTGTATCGTGCCGCACTCGAAACTCAAACCGTGGGAAATTGTATGAAAAAGCTATTTATGGGGCTCGCATGTCTGGGATTGCTCGTGGCCGGGTGTACATCGGGATGTCCGCAGGCGGAGTGCCCGGCATGCGAGCCGGCCGGCGCTGTGACGGCTGCCGGTGAGGACCGTGATGCCGGTGCAAAGCCATCGGATCATATTGAAAATGCGGGGGATGAAGTGAAAAATGCTGCCGAATCCGAGCGTCCGAAGGCATCGGCTGTGCCTGAGACGAACGACATGCAGGAGGTGTTTGGCTTTTTGAAAGCCGTCGGCACCTATTATATCGCGACGGCGGAAGGCGACCAGCCGCGTGTGCGTCCGTTCGGGACGGTCGAGATCTATGACGGGCACCTGTACTTCCAGACCGGGAAGAAGAAGAATGTCGCGCACCAGATCGATGCCAATCCCAAGGTCGAGATCTGCGCGTTTGACGGCACGCGCTGGATCCGTCTTTCGGGCACAGCCGTCGAGGACGCGCGTGCGGAGGCGCAGGCCCACATGCTGGACGCTTATCCGCAGCTGAAGTCGATGTATGCGGTCGGTGACGGCAACACGGTCGTTTACTATCTGAAGGACGCGACGGCGCGCATCTCTTCATTTGGTGCGCCGGAGCGCGAGATCAAGTTTTAACCGGCGTGGTTGGGGGCGCGCGTCTATGCTTCGCATACGCCGCGCCAGAGACGTGTCACGACACGTCTCTGC
>JAFZFY010000415.1 GCA_017555665.1 Pseudomonadota bacterium
CGAGCAGGCGGAGCTCTTGCTTGCGCAATTGTATTACTTGTTCTAGTTTATCAATTACAGCAACAATATATTCCTGCTTTGCTTTATCAGGTACTTCAATTTTTACTTGCTCAAGATTCTTTCGACTGATGCGTAATCTGGTAGCACCCACCAATTTTTCTGAAATTTGTTGATAATATCTTGAGGATTTTAGAAAATGCAAAAGATATCTTTTATTTATTTTTGACTCATCAACACGAAGAATACTACAATCAACAGCTGTAATCATTCGCTCTTTTTTTTCTGGTATTAGACATGCGCGTCCTACGGGATCAGGTAATCGAGATACCAAAATGTCTCCCGGAAAAATTTCAATACAGTTCAGTCTGTTAAACGTATCTTCACTAATGTATTTCGCACGATTCTCTTTTTCTAAGTATTCACCATTTCCTATATTACCAGTTTGTACTAATCGAATACCTGATTCTGATTGATCTTTTGTTTCAATCCAGTTACCGTCAACAAGAAGCGTACAGCATTCTTTAATATTCATATTGCTCATTCCTCTCTACAAATCCCGATTTATTCCAACCGCCTCATGATCGCCTGAGCTAATTTCCATGCGTAGAAAATGTATTGCCAATGAACTGCCCATGTGCATCCATCTTTTGCCTTGCACGCTTTCAGCGTGCGTGTGGTGGTGATCCTATTACCTGGGGTTGCGCTACGCTTACCCCAGGCTGTACGCTTTGCACGCTTTCAGCGTGCTTGTTACCCTCATCCCTGCAACATCTTCTCCAGCTCGTCCATATTCTGCCCAATTTCCGTCTCGAGTTCCCGAAGCTCGATTACACACACCTTATTGTTCATGACCGTTCTCCTTTTTCTCCAACAGAAACTCATCCACCAGATATTGATCGCTTCGACAGTGCAGATCTGCGATGCCTTTCTGTATCATCTGAAACGTCATCGAATGATAAAACTGTCTCATAGCGTCTCCTCGTGTGATTTGAAGCCTCTTCGCGATGCCATCAATAATTCTGGCATATTTCATCTGAAGTACAATTTGTTTGCCGTCCATATTAAAGCACCTCATGTTTTAAAAAGGTCAAATTTAAATCGATAAAATCTTGATTTAACAAACAAATTTGATGGTTCGGCTTTTCGTACTGCAATCTTTTGAGAGCGGTTTCCTTAGGTATATCACCTGAAAAATAGAGATCCAGCGTTCTAAATACTTTGTCATTTGCAACGCCTCCCTCAACTGCATCATAAATATTGACAGGCTGTTGTCTCCGGTTCGCAATTACGAAATCAAGCCATGCTTCATCATAGCTATCGAATCGTAATACATTCCCCTGTCTCCAATTCTCATTGAGTTCGTAAATATTTAAAATTGCTGGTTGCGATTTAAAATGAAACTTTTCTGCATAATTCACAGCCTGTTCCCTGAGTGCAGTCACATAAAATCCTTTTCCAAAGTCCAACGCTGCTCTTGAAAAACGGATATCTGGATGCACAACAATAGTGTTGGATGTATGAAATACAATCATTTTAATACCCCCTTGAATTTCATGCAATCGATCAGTTCCTGTGTAATATTCTCAGAACTCAGCGTATGTAGATAGGAATAGGCTTTTACAATATAATCTTCAAGGATACCGCTTTCATCCAATAAGACATAGACATCACGCTGGTCCCAATGCAATGCCTCCGATACACAGCCAATGCAGAACGTCGCAAAATCGAGTTGGTCAAAAGTCATTTGTCCACTATCCGATGAACTCTCTTTTCGTATGATATTATCTGTCTCCATTGTTCGTGCTCCCAGCTCTCATCCGTGAAAGTAATTGTGCCCCCTCATCCTTGCAGCATCTTCTCCAGTTCGTCCATATTCTGCCCAATCTCCGTCTCCAATTCCCTAAGCTGGGCCATAATTTCATGCGTGGGTGGATATGTAACAGCCACATATTCTGTCTTTTTATATTTATTGATGGACAGGTCGTAATCGTTCTCTTTGATTTCCTGTTTCGGCACAAAGAAGCTCTGTTCTGTGCGCTGTCGGTCGGCTTCTGCATCCAGATGATGAAAACGCGCGATGATATCCGGAATATCGTTCTCTTTCGTCGCGCTGCGCTTGTCGTCCAGACTGTAGCCGTCGGCTTTCATATCATAAAACCAGACCTTATCTGTGCCGCCATGTCCGGTTTTGGTAAAGATCAGAATCGCGGTGGATACGCCAGCATAGGGTTTGAAAACCCCCGAAGGCATCGAAATCACGGCTTCCAAGCGGTTGCCCTCGACAAGTTCCTTGCGGATGGCTTTATGGGCTGTAGAAGACCCAAAAAGCACGCCGTCAGGAACGATGCAGGCACAGCGTCCGCCGACTTTAAGCATGCGAAGGAATAAAGCGAGGAATAGAAGCTCAGTTTTCTTAGTCTTGCAGACCTTCAGCAGATCCGAGGATACCGTGTCATAATCCAGACTGCCCTTAAACGGCGGATTTGCCAAAATCAGACTATACTTTTCTTTGTCTGGATTTTGATCAGACAGGCTGTCGCGGTATTCGATAAACGGATTATCTACGCCGTGTGTCATCATGTTCATAGCACCGATACGGAGCATGGTGCGATCCATATCAAACCCGTGGAACATGTGATTCATACAATGATCTTTATTTTGGCGATTGAAAAAGACTTCCTGTTTGTGATTCTCTTTCAGATATTCGCTGACTGCCACGAGGAAGCCGGAAGTGCCGCAAGCCGGATCACAGACCACCTCATCTGCTCTGGGGGCCATCAGATCGACCATCATGCGGATAATATGTCTGGGCGTGCGGAACTGGCCGTTTACGCCTGCCGTGGCGATTTTAGAAAGAAGATATTCATAAACATCACCGCGCGTATCGGCTGCTTTCAGCTGGGCCATCTGGTCATAGATGCCATCCATCGCCGTGACGATCTTGTCCAGCATCAGCGGCGTCGGAATTTTGAAAATCGCATCACCCATATATTTGGAATAAGCGCTCTCTTTATTGCCATGCAGTTCCTTGATGAACGGGAAGACCCATTCCTGCACGGTGTTGTACATCTTTGGCGCAGGGAAATCATGGAACACGCTCCATTTCAGCTGGCTGCCGTCGATCGTGCGCTCTCCGACCTGTGCTTTCTTCGCGAAAACGCTTTGGTAAGGCAGACCAAGCATGGCGGCTTCTTTGGCATGCACATTGTCTGAATCATCCAGATCCCGAATGAACATCAGATAGGTCATCTGCTCGATGACATCCAGCGGATTCGTAAGGCCGCCGGTCCAGAAGATTTCCCAAAGGCTGTCGATTTTGCTTTTCAGTTCTCCAGTCACCATATCAATTCTTTTCCCTGTTCCAGATATACGAAGTATAGCGGCCTCCGCCTATTTTTATGATTTCGCCACAATTCATTAGTTCCGTCAATGCCCGTTCCACCGTCTTTTGACTGATATCTGGACATTGCTCCATGATTTCTTTTTTCGTAAGCCTGCCTGTGGTGCTCTTGAAGATTTCCCGTACTCTTCCAGGTTTTGACAAGCCTTTCATCACGAGAATATTTACTCGATCGGCAAACTCCCTGTATGCCGCAATAATGACTCCAAGCATATATCTCACAAACGGCAGATAATGATTGCGGCCCTCATGCCAGCCGAACTGGAATATAGTCATAATTCTCGGTTGGATGCTTCTGTGCTCTGGATTTTGGCAAGCTCCAGTAGGTTGGACAACACATCTTTCTCAGCCTCGATAAACAGGTTCTGCTGTCCCTTGTGTTCGTGGATTTGCGTCAGATAACCCACAATCTCGGCGTTCAGAAGCTTTGGATATTCCGCTTTGTAGTGGAATGTTCTCATTCCGTGCCCTCGTTCGCTCGCTTCAAGACAGTCATGGATGACCTGACTGACTATTTTGTCACCTAACACAAAGCACGTCAGACATCAATTTTAATATCGCCATTTGTTATCTAAATGACTTTTTTGGGGCATTTTGTGACAATCTTGGTGCACCCCCAACGCCCGCATATTTGCCGGATTAAATCGTGACACATAAAAAACAACAACGCCCGCGTATCGGCGCAGCCGATAGCGGGCGTTTTTCGCATGGCGTATCGCCTATGGCGATAGCCATGCACCATCAATCAACAATTACGCATTCACGTGGCGCGTGACATTGGCGAGCTGGTTGTAGTAGGCCAGACGTTCGTCGATGTCTTTCTGTGCCAAACCGAAGAGGCGTTCTGCCAGTGCGGGGTTGGTGCGTTTGAGGAGGTTGAAGCGGGCTTCCTGGAGCGCAAATTCTTCGAATTTGGCTTTCGGGGCCTTGCTGTCGAGTTTGAACGGATTGGCGTTCTCGTCGGTCGTCGGGCAGTAGCGATAGAGCGGCCAGTAACCGCAGTTGACGGCGTCTTTGATGCGATCCTGGGTCTTGCTCATGTCGATGCCGTGCGCGATGCAGGGGCTGTAGGCGATGATGAGCGAGGTGCCTTCGTATTCTTCCGCTTCCTTGAGGGCCTTGAGGGCCTGGTTGCGGTCGGCGCCGAGGGCGATCGTGGCAACATAGACATTGCCGTAAGCCATCGCGAACTGGCCGAGGTCTTTCTTGCCGCCAGGTTTGCCGCCTGCCGCGAATTTGGCGATGGCGCCGCGCGAGGTCGACTTGGAGGCCTGACCGCCGGTGTTCGAGTAAACTTCGGTGTCGAGGACGAGGATGTTGACGTTGCGGCCCAGCGAGAAGATGTGATCGAGTCCGCCGTAACCGATGTCGTATGCCCAGCCGTCGCCGCCCATGATCCAGAGCGAACGTTTGAGAAGGGCGTCGGAGACATTGAGGAGGCGCTTGGCGTCGTCGCTGTTGTTGCCGGCCAGTTTGGCCTTGAGGGCAGCGATGTCGGCGCGGACGCGGTCAAAGTCGGCATCCGTCTTCTGTTCGCCGTTCACGAGGCGATCGACGAGATCGTCACCGAGGTCGGCAGCGAGTTTCTTGACGAGGTTTTTCGCGAGATCCTGCTGCTGGTCGAGCGCGAGTCTCATACCAAGACCGAATTCGGCATTGTCTTCGAAGAGGCTGTTGGCCCATGCAGGACCGTGGCCGTTTTCGTCGGTTGCCCAAGGCGTGGAGGGCAGGTTGCCGCCATAAATCGAGGAGCAGCCGGTCGCGTTCGCGACGACCATGCGATCGCCGAACAGCTGGCACAACGCCCTCAAGCCCGTGCCCGAACTGTGGCGTCTGTATCTCGGCCGCATAGCCGTGACTCACGGCATTGAACAGCGTGGCGTGATAAAGCCCGCCCTTGAGCAGATTGCACTGATTCTGCCACTCAAGCTCAAGATGATTGAAATGCTCCCAGCCGATGTCGAGCACGTTCATCAGTCCGGCATAATAGCGCCCCTGATAC
>JAFZFY010000037.1 GCA_017555665.1 Pseudomonadota bacterium
GAAGCCGAGGAACGCGCGAAGTCCGAGGCAGAGCGCAAGGCACGCGAAGCCGAAGAACATGCGGATCAGCAGACGCATTCGGGGGAGGCGCAGGCAAATATCCAGAAGCGCCGGTCACTGAACGAGGGGCTTGAAGCGACGCGATCCAAGGGATTCCTTGCTCAGATCGGCAAGATATTCAAAGGCGAGATGAGCAGTTCCGTGGTCGACGAACTGGAAGAAATTTTGTTCACAGCGGATATTGGTGTAAAGACAAGCGAGAGGCTTCTTGATCGCGTGACGGCGAATCTGAAGGACAAAGGCGACGGCGCGGCGGCAATGAAGCTTCTTCGTGAAGAGGTGAGCAGCATATTGAAATCGTGCGAGCGTCCGTTTGTGACGGAGCCGGGCAAGCCTCATGTGATCCTGACGATCGGTGTGAACGGCGCGGGGAAGACGACGACGCTGGGCAAGCTGGCAGCGCAGCTGACGGCATCCGGGAAGAAAGTGCTTCTGATCGCGGGCGATACATTCCGCGCGGCGGCGATCGAGCAGCTCGAAGAGTGGTCGGTGCGCTGTGGCTGCGAGCTTTATCGCAGCAAGCAGGGGGCGGATCCGTCAGGGACGATCTACGACGGGATCAAGTATGCAGAGAAGCATGGATTTGACGTGGCGCTTGCAGATACGGCCGGGAGGCTTCAGAACAAGAAGGAGCTTCTGGACGAGCTGAAGAAGATCTACCGAGTGTCAGGCAAGGCGCTGAATGGCGCGCCTCACCAGGTGCTTCTGGTGCTGGACGCGACGAACGGTCAGAATGCGCTGATGCAGGCGAAGGAATTTGGGGAGGCGATCGAGTTCAGCGGGATCGTTCTGACAAAGCTGGACGGGACCGCGAAGGGCGGGGTGATCATAGGGATATGCGAGGAGTTCGGAAAGCCGGTATATTTCATCGGAGTCGGCGAGATGACAGAGGATCTTCAGCGTTTCAGGGCTGAGGAGTTTGTCGATGCGCTGTTTCTGGAGAGCTAGGATTTTTCGACAGGATAAATAAGGACAAATGAAATTAAACGGGCAGTTGCACAGAGAGATGAAAGTGTGGTATAAGGACTTGGCTCTGCTTAGAAGCAGTGTTTAGTCCCACAGGCTCATGGCTGTGTAGATGTGCTGTTAGTCAACCTGGACCATTGCGAGATGGTACGATGAGGAGCTTTTTAATGCGCCGTGTCCTCAGTGTAATGATATTGGCATTGGTAATGATGATGACGCCTGCCCTGGCGATGAGCCAGGAGTCATCAGGGGCCGATGAGGCCGGAAACGATGTTTTCCAGAGCAGGATCGTTGTCAAGAACCAGAAGAAGAAGCGAGAATTCAACGACAAGATCGTGGTAATTCAGCGGAAACCGTTTATTCGCCGTGGGCGTGTGGAACTTGCGCCGATGTTTTATGGCGGTATCAACGATTCACTGTTATTCCAGGTGGGCGTAGGCGGTCAGCTCAACTACCATATACTGGAGTGGTTGTATGTTGGCGTTTATGGCGGTTGGCAGGACTGGCGTTTTGCAGACCGCAAGACAAACGGCTTGTCCGAGGCATACGATGAGATCATTGATGCGACAGAGGCGATTCCGACGACATCGATCGTGGATGGCTATGTAGGCGCGGTGGTTGGTTTTGTGCCGATTTATGGTAAATTTTCGATTTTCAACACGTCAGTCATCCACTGGGATTTTTCGATCGGCGTAGGTGGCGGTACGGTGTATACGCGTGCGAACGGATTTCGCGGTGCAGGTCTGATATCTGTAGACCACCGTTGGTATCTTCTGAAATGGCTGAGCCTGAATGTTGGCTTGAAAGGCTGGCTGTATACGGAGAACATCGGTACGCGTGACGGATTGTTCACGCATTGGCAGGCAGGCGTAGGGCTTGGTTTCTGGCTTCCCGCATCGTGGACGTACAAGTCTGAGTGGTGATCGGATAATCGCGAGCAGAGTGGTATTATTTTCTAAGAGATTGAACGAGGATTCAGGAAGAACTGGCTTCTGGATCTGAAAACATAAGGATGGGATTACGCATGAAGCGGTGGATTAGCCTTCTGGCGTTGATCGTATTATTTGCATTTGCTGTACCTCAGACAACATTCGCTGCGGATGAGGAAGAAGGTTCGACGAGCCTGGAAAAAGGTGAGCCTGTACGCCATCTGATGCTCCTGCGGTCCGGTCGTTTTGAGATTCAGCCTCTGGCACTGTTTGGCATCAACGAGACCTTCCATCAGACAATAGGTTTCGGTGCCAATCTTGCGTATTATTTTACCAATTACCTCGGCATCGGTCTTGGCTTCGTGTACAACCCCCTTCATCTCGATAATGACGAGATCGATGCGGTGAAGGCCAACAGCTACGATGAAGATGTGAAAAATACGCTTGCCCTTGCGGAAGCTTCCATGAGCTTTGACGTGGGTCTCTATTATGCTCCGCTGTACGGCAAGTTCTCGGTGTTCGGCTGGATATTGAATTACGATGTTCATCTCTTCGGCGGTTTCGGGGCGCTCTTCATGGATAGCGTCTGCGCTGCCGGCGGTTCCGCTTGTAATGACGCTGTGAACAAGAATCTTGAAGGTCCTAAGTTTGCCGGCGCTGTCGGTATCGGGTTGAGACTCTTCTTCAATAACTTCGTCGCCCTGAATGTCGATTTCAAAGATTATATGACCAAATATGCTGATTTCTCTCGCGGGCCCGCTGATGACCGCGCCAGATTCCAGCAGTATATGGTCGCTACTTTTGGCGTGAGCCTCTTCTTCCCTGTCAACGTTTATATGTCGCGTTAATCTTTGGGGATTCACGGGTTTAAAAAAGCGAGGTTTTTAACCTCGCTTTTTTTTGAGGTGCGCTCTGCGAACGTGTACATCTCGCTGCAACCTCTGAGTCTGTCTATGTGTGTGTGAGATATCGCCGTTCCTTTGGGGACTTTGTAGAAATCGGTGAGTCGAAATCTATCTGTTGCGAGTGTGATTTGTCTGGGGCATGGCTTGGAACGTCTAGTGTTTCGCGACGATCCCCAGTCTTTCGAGTTTCTTGGTCAAAAAATGGATCATTCTGGATTGAGGCACTATTGGTTTTGTATTGCTTTGGTTGGCTGTGTCGGATGCGCTTCGCAATCTGGACATGGTCAGGAGGCCGTTGCAAGTGCCCAGAATGCGTCCGGCATCGCGCGTAATGCAGTTCCGAAGGCTATGAGCGTAGCAGAGGCTGGAAGCCATGCTGGCCCGAACGACGTCGATGACGCTCTAGGGGAACGCTCAGGGCATTCTCGAGGCACAGATGCGCTCCCTGCGCTTGACCCGCAGTGTTTTAGCACCTTGAGTAAGATTACAGATAATCGCGTGATCGCTTCATCCGTGGAAGCAGTTACGCTGGATAACGGTCAGCTGCTGATCGCAGCCAATGATGCGAATGGTGCCGCTTGGGTTTGGCATTCAGCAGATCATGGCGGTTTTGATGGTGAAATGCTTGCCGGAGCGGCTCAGATCGCGTGTTTTGAACGTATCGGGAAAGATGCGCAGTTGGGCTTGATTCGTCGCGATGCTTCGAGCGGGGAATTTACCCTTGAGATCTGGCAGATCGGGCATCATGGCAGGCGTATCGGGGATGTCTGGAAGGCGAATGCGCATGGCTTTTCGCCAGATTTGGGGGCGAAATGCGCGCTTTTGGGCAATCGACATCTCGTGATGAGCGGCATTCGGATCCGGAAGAATAAATTGCCGCTTCATGGGCTGTTTGAAATGAATGGCAAGGATGTGCAGCTGATTGAAAATACATCGCTGCATGTGCCTTCGATCATGCGCTATGAGATGCTTGCAGAGAATCGCGGTGAGCTA
Source organism: Pseudomonadota bacterium (assembly GCA_017555665.1). Lineage (GTDB taxonomy): Bacteria > Myxococcota_A > Bradymonadia > UBA4248 > UBA4248 > UBA4248. Next base: position 3,854 of record JAFZFY010000037.1, read on the forward strand.
TTGGTGCGCCAGGTCGATAAGGTCGGGGATAAGCAGGTGTGGCCATACGTGGTTTATGAGATGAACCATTTTAAGGATTCGCCGTCCGTGATCACTGCAGTGAAGAAGGCGGATTTCCTGTTCAAAAGCGGCTCTGAATGGATTGAAGTCAGCCGTGATGGGTGTGTTGTGAACAAGGCTTCGCGATACTGTCTGCCGTTCGATATTCAAGTGACGGGTGTCGTGAATGCCTATGGATCTGATAAGGCTGCATTGCGTATGGTGTGGCGCACTAAGACGAAATCATACCTTACAGGGCTGGATCATTCGGCACTGAAAGCCTGGGAAATGCCTGAGAATTTGCAGGCGTTTCCTGTCAGGCAGGGGGAGGCATGGCTCACATCCGAGCGCGATGCGGTACGCCCTGATATCATTCATGGGCTTCGATTTGTGCAGTTTGATCCCGGCTGTATGACGGACGGAGGCTGATTTGGGGGACTTTGCGTACACCGCAGTGGGGCGCGTTCACACCAGAAAGCGCCCTGTCGTTCATTGCACAGACAGAGGCTGATTTGTCACTCAATCGTCGGGATCGTTGCTGTTCGGATTGGCGATGTTGTACTTCTTCATGAGTTTGCGGAAGTACTTTCGGTCAATGTCAGATTCCCGCGATGCCTGTGAGATGTTATAATTATTCTTTTCAAGCAGTGCCCGGATATACTCGCCTTCAAAATTGGAAAGCCAGTCTTCTTTGGCTTCTTTAAAGGTCTTGGAGAGATAGTCTGCCGGCTTGGGCATAGATATCTGGGGCGTGGGGGCTTGCGGCTCAGATGATGGCTGTTTTTCGGGCTCGCTTGTGGCAGGTGGCTGTATCACCTGGGCAGGTGCCGGAGCGATCTGCGTGGGCAGCTGCGCGCACCGCGCGACGTGATCGGGCAAGTCCTGAAGTTCAATGCAGTCGCCATCGGCAAGCGAGCACGCGCGCTCGACGATATTGAGAAGCTCACGGACATTCCCCGGCCACATGTATTGCGTCATGGCTTTGAGGGCTTCGCGCGAAATCGAGCGCAGCTTGAGGTTTCCGTTCAGATCCCTGTTAAACGATGAGTTCTTGAGGAAATGCTTGACGAGCAGAGGCAGGTCATCGATGCGGTCGCGAAGCGGCGGCAAAAACAGACGGACGACCGAAAGCCTGTAAAATAGGTCTTCTCGGAAGCGATTGTTCCGGACTTCTTCTTCGAGTTTACGGTTTGTTGCAGCAATGACGCGCACATCTACCGGAATCGCTTTGGCCGCACCGACGCGC
>JAFZFY010000416.1 GCA_017555665.1 Pseudomonadota bacterium
AGGCGGCGCAGTTCTGCCTGCGGCAGCGGCAGGCGGCATCGTAGCTTCGACCGGAGAAGCCGGCCCCACGATCGTCAAAGCCACGGCAACGGGCGGATATAAATCTTCGGATGTCAAAACCCTCAATCAGCAGAGCGGCACCGTCTCCAGCCAGAAAAATGCGATCACGCCGATCTGTGCGGATATCAAAGGCGTTCACAAAAAAGTCGAAGCAGAGATGCTGACAGTCACGCCCCAGAAGAATGGCTCGCAGATCAAGCTCAATGTCGGCAAAAAAGACGGCATCCAGAGAGGCGCTGTGGGTGAGATCTATATCAACGGCAAGATCCTCGAAGGCGGCAGGTTCAAGGTCGACAAGATCTTTGAAACAAGCTGTCTTGTCCTCACCAATGCCCCTGCATCCGAGGTCAAAAAAGCAAACCGCTTTGTCGTGAAAACCCCAGAATAATATCTACCGCTCTACGTATTCCCCCTTGCACGCCAGCGTGCACGGACGTTCACTTCCTCTTTTCCAAGCGACACCGCCATCCCATTCAGGAGGTACCCCATGTCCAGGCATTCGATTTCAGCAATTCTGATTGTCATCGCGAGCGCCTTCTTATTTACCTTCGCCGCATGCGGTGAAAAAACGATCGAATACAACTCCAACTCTGGCACCAATGGCGCGCGCGACACAGCCACACAGCTTCTCCTCAACACCAATCACATCGAAGACATCTCAGCCCCCGAAGGCGATAACGAAGACTGGTTCTATTTCATGCCGCAAGAAAAGGGGCTCGTGACGGTCAGCGCGTTCATCGACACGCCGCAAAACCTCATTGTCACCCTCTATGTCATGGACGGTTTCGGCAAAACCCTGTACAGCAAGACGACAAATCATTCGGACAACACGTACACTTTTGACAAGTTTGATGTCGATCCCGACCGCTATTTCATCGCGCTCAAGACGACGGAAGGCAAGAGCAACTACACGATCCGTGCGGACTTCGAGCTTCCGCCGCCCCCCGAACCCGAGGTCGTGGAAGAAGAAGACAACTCCGCCAACCCCGTGCGCCAGAAATGCGTTCCCATCGAGAAATGCAAGGCCGGTCAGAAATGCTGCAAACCCAAAGCACCTGCCCCTGTCGAAGAGAACACCATCGGTGAAGGCGAAAAGACCATCAAGGGCACGATCGTGCTGGTCACACCGCAGGGCGATGACCTCGCAGATGTCAAGATCAGCGGCCTGGGCTCGCAGAAGAATGTCAAACCCGGCGCGAAAGCCTATCTCCGCGGTCTTAAGCGAAAAGTCGATATCTACAGCTGCAAGACCACATTCTGCATGGGCACTGTGAAAGCGACATCCGAAGAACTCAAGACTTATGATGCCGTCGATGTCGTCGTTCCCTGATGCGCGCCCCTAGATATCGTTTTCTTTTGCTCACAGGTCTGGCTGTGATATGCGCGGTTGCCTGCCAGAAGCAGGCACCGGCTGACAGCCAGGCCGATGCTCAGCCAGATCAAGCGAGCGCGTCGCCTGAACGCCTGCATGATCCCCAGGAGATCGCCGCGCTGATCTGCAAATACAGCCGTGGCTCTTTTCCGAACTGGACGCTTTGGCAGGACTTTGCCGAGTATCTGCGCCCGGATGAACGGGATGCCGTCCAGTATGTCAGCGAGCAGCTCACGGCTCAGATCCCCCCACGGAGACGCCCAAAACACAGGGCTGTATCGAAATTTATCGCGGCACACACGACGTGCGTGCCCGCCATCGAGGATGGCATGCCGGTCATATCGCGCGACGAGGCCGGTGTTGTGCGGTTCAGGTTCTCGCAGAAATATCCGAATATCCCGAACGTGCCGCCGCCGTTCGGCATAGACGAAATGCCGCCGACAACCCAGGAAACCGCTTGGCTGAACGCCTTTGAACGCGCCAACACGAATCCCGTTGAATACGAGCGGACTGTTTTCGTCACGGTCGAACCTGATGCGGAACACCGCTACCACGTCCAGTCGAACGTGCAAAAGTCGTATGCCGAACCGCTCAGAGCCAGAGCATTTCAGCAGAAAATGGAGCTCTGGCGTTTTGAGGAGGCGTTTGAACATCTGACCGTCATGTGCGTGCAGTCGCATCCCGCCTGTGCCGAATTCAAAGCCTATTACGCGTCAACAGCGGCATTCAGGCGCGAGAAGTCCGCGCGTTTTGCGCGCGACGTGACCGTCACCCAGGTGCGCCAGACCCTCGTGGCCCCCGGTGCCGGCGGAAGCTACACGGCGATCGAGCTGACGCTGACCAATCGAGGCGATCAAGGTTTTTATGGCATCGTGTTCGCCACAGACGAAGCCGAACGGCAGTATTGCGAGCTTCAGAGCGAACGGACGCACCGAGGCGATCGCCCGCTCACCCTCGGGCCTGGCGAGACACGCCAGGCGTGGTGCGCCCTGCGAAGCGATACCGGCCCGTGGGTGGCGACAGAATTCTGGATTTCCGGCTGATCATCGGGGCACATCCCAAGCGTTTGCCTTGCCGTATGCGCAGCATAGGCAAGGCCGGCCGCCGTGTGAAACAGGCGGCCAAAACACTCACAAAAAATACAATCATGTGTTAGAATAGGCAGGTCTTTTTTCCGAGGAGGGCAAAAAATGATTCGAGAGAGACGAGGCGTTGTTCAGTCCCTTGTGACCGCACTTGTGACCAAGCCGTTCATGCTTCTGAGCGGCATCAGCGGATCGGGCAAGACCCAGCTCGCGCGCAGGATTGCGGCGGGCATCGCGGCCGGCATGTACACGGACGGCCAATTCACGGGGCTTTCGTACAGCAGCGAAGGCACGGCGCAGGCGTTCAAAGTGACGCTTGCCAAGAACGGGATCGTGCCCGAAATGCTTGGCGAAGACGGCAGCGAATATATCGACATCCGCGAGCCGGAAGACGTGCTGGATCCGCAGGAAATCGCGAATTCAAACCTGAATGACGTGATGAAATACCGCGTGGCGTTTCTGCCTGTGCGCCCGGACTGGACCGATCCGCAGAAGATCTGGGGGTATTACAATCCGCTGACCGGTCTTTATTATCCGACGAGCGCGACGCTCGTGGCACTGCACGCCTATCTTGAATTTCTGGCTTATGGCGCGTCCGCGCCGAGGCATTTCATCATCCTCGACGAGCTGAACCTGGCGCGTGTCGAATATTATCTTGCCGATATACTGAGCCTGATGGAATGCCCGACGACGGTGATCGGCTCCAAGATCAAGATCGGCGAGCTTTCGTCGGTGCATCCGTTCAACCGGCCGCTGTGGACGGTGAGCGCGCCGAAAAGCGAGATCGGCAAGGAAGACAGCGTGCACGAGCAGCTCTATATCGGCAAGATGGACAAGTCGTGGACGCTCGCGTACCACTATCTGTCGGCATCGAATGCGGGCATGATGCTGAACAAGATGCCGGTCGCGCTCGAAGACGTGATCAACGGCGCGGACTGGCATCGCGTGATCCCGCCCAAACTGACGTTCACGCCGAACCTGACGATCATCGGCACCGTGAATGTGGACGAAACGACGTTCTCATTCTCTCCGAAAGTGCTGGACCGCGCGTTCGTGATGGAATTCAACGAGATGGATTACGAGCGCGTGTGCGGCGACTGGCCGGGCTTTGCCGATGCCCGTGATGCCCTTGTGACGATGCACAAGATTCTTCGCGCGGAAAACCTGCATTTCGGCTACCGCACGGTCAAAGAGATTCTGGATTATGTCGGTCAATCGCAGAGCGGCTGGCGTTCGCAGGGCGACTTCTGCATCGCGTCGAAAGTGCTGCCGAAGCTTCGCGGCGGCGAAGACAAGCTGGGGTCGATCTTGCCCGTGTTCTGGGCGTTTGCGCTGACCGACGAGCATGATTTTGCGAAGCTTCACGCGATCGCGACCGACCTGGTGGCCGATGTGCTTGCGGGCCGCCAGATGCCAGGCATCCTTGCACGCATGGGGCTTGAACGCGCGGCCTATCCGCTTTCGGCGGACAAGCTATTCCGAATGACACGCCAGCTTCTCGAAACTGGCCTAGCGAGTTTCTTCTGATGGACCAGTCGCAGCTCGAAAAATATCTCGACATATTTGAGCGCCGTCCGGCGCTCTGGGTGTCTCTTCGCTCGATATGCGAGACCCCGCAGCACGAACTTCGAGTCGAGACACCGTTTGTGAGCGTCGGCGAAGCGCAGGCGATGGATGCCGCGCTTCTGGGGATGTCGGCATTCCAGCCGGGCGCGATCGCGGTGACCGACCGGATGAGCCATTTCACTAGCCACAAGCAGAAATGGCGCTTTCTGAAGGTTTATGACCGCCGCATCGTGCGCCGTGAGCTGACCCCAGCCAATCAGTTCGTCGCGTATTTCGTGCGTTACAGCCTCAAACTTCTCAAAAATATCGCTTATTCGATTGCGAATGACGATGCACTGTGCGAGTATTTTGAGGATTTTTTGCGGATTATCCGCCGTCTCAACGGCGTATGGGAAAATCTGTCACCGACATACAAATATGCGAACCTGAGCGTGCTACCGCTCGACAACCAGCTTCTGGCATTTGATCCGAAATACCACGTCATTCTAGAGTCATATTTGGCGTGTGAAACGATATAGGAGACAAGCATGGAAAAATGGAACCCCCGAGGCCTGATCGGCGTCATTCACCTCCCCGCGCTTCCCGGCGATCCCGGCTATGACGGCCGCACGCTAGAGGAGATACAGGCATTTGCCCTTCGCGACACAGCAGCCCTTGTCGAAGGCGGCATCCGCGCGGCGATCGTCGAGAACTTCGGATCAGCCCCGTTCCCCAAAGGCACGAAAGACCAGCCGATGCCGGCGCATCACACGGCGATCATGTCGATCATTGCCCACGAGATCCGCAAGGCGCATCCCGACCTGATTCTCGGCATCAACTGCCTTCGCAACGACGCCTACACGGCGCTTGGCATCGCCGTAGCCGTCAACGCGCAGTTCATCCGAGTCAATGTCCTGACGGGGGCATACGTGACCGACCAGGGTCTGATCGAAGGGGATGCTTACGGCCTGCTCCGATACCGCCATCAGCTTGGCGCCGACCATGTCTCCGTCCTGGCCGATATCCTCGTCAAACACGCGACCCCGCTCGCGCCGCTCTCCGCGACCGATGCGACGAAAGACACGCTCCTGCGCGGTCACGCGGATGCCGTGATCGTGACCGGCAGCGGCACTGGCGAGCCCGTTGACCGCCGCACGCTTGAAGAAGTCTCACGCGCCGCAGATGGCCGCCCCGTGCTGATCGGCTCCGGCACAAAGGCCGAAACCCTGCCGAATTACGCCAGCTTCATCAAGGGCGCGATTGTCGGCACCTCCCTCAAAGTGGACGGCAACGTCGCCAATCCCGTCGATGTCGAACGCGTCAAGAAACTCGTCAAATCGTTCGATTCCGTCTGCAAAAATTAATTTTGGGGGCGGCCTATTTCATACGGCCGCCAAGCCGTGCTATGGCTGTCGCCATACGCCCGGCTTCACTCTCGCAACACCCGCGCACCGCCTTTTCCCCACACTGGCCTATGAAATTCAAGCTTCTGATCTCTTTCGTACTCGCAGCTGCCATTGGCCTGTTCGGGTGTGCATCCACCTCCAACCAGCCATCCATGGTCGAAACGCCGCAGACCTCGCTGCGCCATCAGTCACGCGGTGTCTTTCCGTTCCAAGGCGAAACGATCACCTTTGACGCGCGTCACGTCGCCACAAAGGCGACGGTTGCCGAAGCGATCGTCCAGGTCGGCCATGAGAGCAAGCTCGAAGACGGCACTCGCTATATCCCGATCGTGGGCACAGCTGCCTCCAAATCGATCGTGCGCCTCTTTGCCCGCATTGACGACCGCACGGAAGCCTATCTCGATCCCGACACATGGGAAACGATCTATGGCTACAAACACCTGAACGAAAACAACCGGGACAGGGAGTATTACGTCTGGTTCTGGCCTGATGACCAGCTCGCCTCCGTCGAGCGCCACAGCAACGGCAACGTCGTCAAGCGCGACTATCCGCTGCCCAATGATACGATGGATTCCATCGCATGGATCTATCACGTCAGAACGCTCAATCTCGAACAGGGCAAGCGCTATATCAACTATACATTCGACGGCTGGACGATCAACCGCGTCGAGCTTCGCGTGGTCGGCGAAGAAGACGTGTGGACGCCCAACAACGGTTTCTTCAAATGCCAGAAATACGAGATCTGGCGCGAGCGAAGCGACGGTATTGCGCCAAGAGGCGCACTGAGCGGCGTTTTCATCGATCCTGCGCGAGCGATTCACGTCGAGTCCTACCACCTGGCAGATGCCTGGCTTGCCATGGATGAAGCCAAAACCCCAGTCCGTCTTGTCGTCAGCACGGGTGTCGGCGAATTCGACCTACTGCTCACCTCGATTACCAAAGACTGACCGCTCCCTGCGGACGAAACCAGCCTCTGGCTGTTCGTCTCCAACCGCCCTCGACAAGCTCGCCAAGGATCCCGGAATCCTCAGATCGAACCTTATCCAGCCATCGCAGCACAAAACCCTGATTGTATTTTCAGATGAAACGCATTCAGCCCCTCAAAATATATTCCAGCATCCCGTGGATTATCGCGTTCTGCGCGTTGCTATCCTCGTTTGCGAACCTGACGACCGGTATCATCCTGCTCGCCTCTTACGCATCGGGCGGCGATATCGCCCTCGGCGTATTGACAGTCGTGTTCGCCGTGTGGGGCATATCCGGCTCGGTGCTCGCGCTTGTCTTTATCGTTCGCCAGAACCGATACAACCGCTCGCAGGCCAATTTTATCGCCCAGGTATCGCATGAACTGCGCACCCCGATCACCTCGATACGCATGTACGCAGACACACTGATGCTTCACCGCTATAAAGATGAAGCCGAACAGACAGAGCTCATCCAGCTCATGGACAAGGAAATCCTCAGGCTCGAACGCCTGACCGAACAGATCCTCGAAGCGCGGCAGCAAAAACTCGCCAAAGACCCTGACGATGTCAAAGCACTCGATCCCGCCCAGACGCTTCAAAATGCACTGAAACCATTTCTCGATGCCCCCGAAAATGCAGACCGGCTCGATATCACGGTGGACAGCGATCTGCCACGCCTTCACATCGATGAAGACGACTTCATGAATGCCGCATCCAATCTGATCCGAAACGCCCTCACACACGGCGGTCCGGGACGCGTGCATGTCTCCCTGAAAGCGCTTGATGGCAAATGCGTCTTTTCGGTTCGCGACGAAGGCACGGGCATCCCCAAAGAATGGCAGAAACAGATCTTTGAGCCGTTTGAACGCGGTTTTAACACGACAGAATCTGGCATACCGGGCTTTGGTCTCGGCCTTTCGATCGTCAAAGACTTTGCCAAGCAGTATCATGCCGACCTGACTGTCGACAATCACCCCGAAGGCGGCGCCATCTTTACCTTGGCGATGACGCCATAGTTTTCTTTGTGGGGGAAACCCATTCTAAAGAAAAGCAATATTTTGGGAAACGCCTGATTTTATGGGCATGGGCGTGTTCCGGCTTTGTCTCAAGGGAATAGCGGCGTATGCGCGCAGCCGCAGGCGAGCACATAGACGTGGAGGGGGAAACTTCCCCCTGCCAAAATAAAAAAGCAGGGCAAACAGCCCTGCTTTTTTTTACGTCATATCGATGCGATTACATCGCAGTCTTCCAAAGCCCGTGGAGGTTGCAATAGGCATAGACGGCGATCGCCTTGTCGGCTTTATCGACGACAAACACGGCTTCGGGCTTATCGCCGGCCTTGAAGCTATGACGCTGGCCGCCGTGTTCCGTTTCCACAAAGACCCAGTTGATGAGATGCGCATCCGTCATGGGATGATCGACACTGCCAACATTCACAGTCAATCGGACGGCGCGTTCGTGTTCTTCAACGTGAACGACCGGAAGATGTTTTTCGCGGCTGGCTTCGACCGTATTGGCAACAATCTCGCTCATTTCTTCGCCGCAGCAGACAGGACGAACGCCAGAATCGTGAATCATACCGACCAGGTTTCCACATTTCTTACAGATCAGGAATTTTGGCATAAAAAGACTCCTTTAAGAGAATGCACCATGTGCAATTAGTGAAGGTCATCGAGACAGAATCGAAGGATATCTGCCATGGAATGCACGTATTCTTCAGCCTGAGGCTCGACAGCGCTAAGTTTGAGTTTGAGGATCGCTTTTTCCATAGTCTGGGCATAATCGATCATCTCTTCAAAGCGTTTCGTCCATAAAGGAACAAATTCTGTCACTTTGTTATTCACATCTTCAAAGTTTTTGAGCTGATCTTTGAGCGCCTGAAGTTCTTCCTGCTGTTTATCAAACTGGCTCTGAAGCGCATCATAATCCTTTCGCATCTCCTCAGCCGCCTCGTCAGTTTCGGCTCGCAGCTGTGAGAGCGCATCCAATTGTTCATCTTTAAGTTTTGCAATCTCATCCGTGTGTGCGGCCTTGAGATCATCGAGTTCCGCCGTATGTGCGGCCTTGAGATCGTCGAGATCTTTCGCGTGAGCGGTCTTGAGGTCGTCGAGTTCCGCCGTATGTGCGGCCTTGAGGTCGTCGAGATCTTTCGCGTGAGCGGCCTTGAGATCATCGAGTTCCGCCGTATGTGCGGCCTTGAGATCGTCGAGTTCTTTCGTGTGAGCGGTCTTGAGGTCATCCATTTCCTGAGTCAGCTCGGCCCTCACCTTATCGGCCTGAGCATCCAGATCAGTCTGGCAGATATGCGAGGCACCGCAAGCGGCAGGCTGAACGTCGTGGGCATCAGGCGCGGCATCGGAGACAGCATTGGAAGCTGCCACCCCATGTTCCGCATGTAATGCGGGCGCGGCATCCGAGCGATCGTGAGGATCCGCAGCAGCCCCAGACGCGGCAGGCTGTGCAGGCGAACTTGAGGCCAGTGCCGACTCATCCGGATCGAGCGCAACATCATTTGAAACGGCCTGAGACGCATGTTCAGGGGACTTGACAGATGATTCACCGATCGAGACAGCGCCCGAACGATCGGATGCGAGCTCATCGCGCACTTCATCCTCGCCGATCAGACTATCTTCGGAAGAGGCTCCGATCTCGTGAACAGCCGATTTTTCCTGATTATCCGAAGATTTAGGCGCAAAGGGCATGCGTCCACGAGGCGCGGCAGCGCGCGGCGCGCGGCCATGCACAGGTGCCGGAATCTGCGTGGAATCGGAGGCAGGCTGAGCGGCAGGAGAAATGACATGATTGACTTCAGAAGGCACCGAGGTGCGATTAAAGGCATTGTTTGCGCGCGTCGGCCGTCTCGCGAAAGCGGCGGCTGAAGCTGCGCGTCGCGCCGGCGGGATATCATCCACGCCGCTGTCTTTTGCACGATCGGGGGATTTGGAATCAGCGGCAGGATTTGGGGCATCGGCCGGACTGTCAGCGCCCAGCGCGGGGGAATCGAGCGACATCCCGACCGAGACCTGTGGCAAGAAGCCGCTCGGCATGGGATCGAAATTGGCATCAGACGGCGGCATCACGGGGTTCATCTGGGGGCCAGACGGCATGCTCGGCGAAGCGGCCAAGCCCGGCTGCACGCCAGACTGCTTGCCTGCAGGCCCAGGCACCGGCATCTGGGAGACAAGCCCGCTCGACATCGGATCGAAGCTCTGCGGCGCGGCATTCGCGTTGGGCATCAACGCTCCCGAGGGGGCCGAATTGAGATTCATAGGGGCGCCCGATAGGTCATTCGAGGAAGCCGGCGAGATCGGCTGAATGCCAGACGGCATACTCGCAGGTCCTGGCATCGGCATCTGGGAGACGAGACCGCTCGACATCGGATCAAAGCTCTGGGGCGCAGCATTTGCGCTGGGCATAGCAGGTGCCGAGTTCATCGGACGCATGCCGGAGAAATCCCCAGAAGGCATGGAAGGCATCGAAGGCGCCGAGTTCATCGGGCGCATGGCGGAGAAATCCCCGGAAGGCATCGAAGGTGCGAAGCCGCTCGACATCGGGTTGAACGTGGGCGGCGCGGCATTCGGGTCGGGCAGGCCATTCATGCCCATCTGCGAAG